>DIMZ01000150.1:10355-14124 GCA_002425825.1 Cloacimonetes bacterium UBA5553
CAGACCCGCACTCAAGACCCGTGGATTCCTTACACGTGACCCCCGTATGGTGGAGCGTAAGAAATCCGGACGCCCGAAAGCCAGGAAGAGATTCCAGTTCTCCAAGCGTTAAACAATATGGGTTTTGGGGGGACATTATCCCCCCAGAGATACAAGTGGAATACTCTTTTGTAACAAGGCGCATGCGCCAAAATAAGCTTCCGAAACGCTTGCAAGGCGGTGAGAGGAAATCCTCTCTGAATTGCTTAAAACGTCCGGAAGAAATTAAACCGTATATTAGGAGAAATACATGTCCGTAGTTTCTATGAAACAGCTACTCGAAGCCGGTGTCCACTTTGGGCATCAGACCTTCAAGTGGAATCCCAAGATGAAGAAATACATCTTCATCAAACGCAATGGGATTCATATCATCGACCTGAAGCAAACGGTCGATGCCATAAACGAAGCCTATCAATACGTGAAAGAAGTGGCCTCCAAAGGCGAATACATCCTCTTCGTGGGAACCAAGAAACAAGCCCAAAGCGCAATCCGCGAAGCTGCCGAGAAAGCAGGTGTATTTTATGTTAATCAACGCTGGTATGGTGGCATGCTTACCAATATGACCACTATCCGTCAAAGCATTGAAAAGATGAAATACTTTGAGGAAATCTCAGCCGATGGCACAGTGTCGAACTATACCAAACTCGAACAACAGAAAATGAAACGTATGCACGACAAGATAGAATTCTCTCTTGGTGGTATCCGTGATATGGATGCCGTACCCGGATGCATCTTTGTTGTTGATACCGAGTATGAAGACATCGCCATTCATGAAGCACGTATCCTGAACATCCCCATCGTTGCTATGGTGGATACAAACTGCGATCCCGATCTCGTAGATTTTGTTATTCCTTCAAACGACGATGCAACCCGCGCCATCGCCCTGATAGCCGACATCATGGCAAATGCCGTGATAGAAGNNGGCGTGAATCACGAACAAAGCCGCGAAGCTGATGAAGAAGCCGAAACACTCGTTGCCGAGCTTGTAGCAGCCGAAGCAGAGAAAGTAGAATTCGAAGTTCCAGAATTAGCAGGAACAGAACAATAATCTCACAACCGGGTTGGGGCAGCACACCCGCTGCCCTAACCGGTTTTTAAGCAAAGCAAAACCAACAGACCTGCATAATGCAGGCAAGACAAAGGAGAACACAAATGGCAGAGATTACCGCAACCATGGTAAAAGAACTGCGTGAGAGAACAGGCGTGGGCATGATGGAATGCCGCAAAGCCTTAGTGGAGAAAGATGGCAACCTCGACGAAGCAATAAAATACCTGCGCGAGAGAGGAATTAGCAAAGCTGAATCCAAAGCAAGCCGCGAGACCAAAGAAGGTATCATTCATTCTTATATACATTTTAACAGCAAGATTGGTGTGTTGTTGGAGCTGAATTGCGAATCCGATTTCGTAGCCCGCACCCCCGAATTTGTAGCCATAGCCGACGAAATCTGCTTGCAGATTGCTGCTACCAATCCGCTGGCCATTAGTGCCGACCAGATTGACCCCGCGGTTATCGAACGCGAAAAAGAAATTGCCTATAACAAGGCAGTGCTTGATGGCAAGAAGCCCGAAATTATCGAAAAGATTGTGGAAGGCAACATTAAAAAATTCTGTAGCGAGCACTCACTTTTAGAGCAAGAACTGATTGGCGACAGCACCAAAACCGTTAAGGAACTGCTAACCAACGCCATCGCCACCACCGGTGAGAATGTTCAGATTGCCCGCTTTGTTCGTTACGCCTTAGGCGGGGAATAACCTGCCCTGGGGCATAATAACAGCCCCAAACAATGAGAATAGGTAGTTTAGGTATGAGTTCAAACTTTCTGCCCGAGAACATGAAGCGTGTGTTGCTAAAGCTATCCGGCGAGGTGCTTGCCGGTTCAAAGGGCTTTGGCTACGACGATGACATTGTAGATAAACTGACCGATGAACTAATCGAGCTAAAGCAGCTTGGTTACTACATCTCCATCGTTTTAGGCGGTGGCAACATCTTTCGTGGTGGAAACTGGCGTAAGCAAGAGCTGAATAGAGTGGTGATGGATAGCATTGGTATGCTTGCCACAGTTCAAAACGCCTTATATGTAGCCGAGGTGCTATGCTCCAAGGGATGTCCGTCTCTGGTGCTATCTTCTTTGGCTATCGATAAGGTGGTGGATAGATACACTCCCCAGGCTGCCATAGACGCCATGAACGCAGGCACAATCTGCTTCCTAAGCGGTGGCACCGGCAATCCATTTTTTACCACGGATACAGCAGCGGTGCTACGTGCAGTGGAGCTGAAAGCAGATATAGTGCTGAAAGCCACCAAGGTTGATGGGCTATATACTGCCGATCCCGTGAAAGTAAAAGATGCCAAATTCATTAGTTCTGCCAGCTTCCAGGAATGTTTGGAACTGCGCTTGGGAGTGATGGATTTAACTGCTTTCTCGCTGGCTGCAGATAATAACATGCCTATCAAGATATTCAACATCGGCAAGCCCGGCATGCTAAAAGATGCCCTGCAAAAGCCTGATGCGGGAACCTATATTCATCCCTGAGCAACCATTCTGAACGGGTTTACAAACCCACGAGGTAAATAATATGGAAAATCTGAAAATTACTGCCAAAGAAAAGATGCAAAAAAGCTTCGATGCTCTTCTGCACCAATTCTCAAAAGTTCGCACCGGGCGTGCCAGCGCATCCATCCTTGATGATGTGCGCATAAATTACTACGGCCAGCCTACACCTGTGAAACAGATGTGCAACATATCCATTCCCGAAGCTCGCACAATTATTGTGCAGCCCTGGGACAAAACCACTCTGGCAGACATCGAAAAGGCAATCCTTGCCGCCAATATCGGCATTACTCCCGATAACGACGGTAACGTTATTCGCCTGCCTTTCCAGCCGCTAACCGAAGACAAACGCAAAGAGATTGTAAAGAACATAAAGAAGATTTCTGAAGATGCGCGCGTAAGCATCCGTAACATCCGCCGGGATATAAACGAAGCCGGCAAGAAGATGAAGAAAGATGGCGAGATTAGCGAAGACGAAGAAAAGAAGCTCTTAAAAGAGATTCAGGACATCACAGACGAGGCTATAAAGAAAATCGACGAAGCCGAGAAAGCCAAAGAAAAAGAGATTATGGAAGTGTAATCCACTAACCCATAACAATATACTAATTAAGGGGAGCAGATGCTCCCCTTTCTTTTATATCAAGCATAGCCTCTAGCCATGTTCATTCTTAATGGAATTGCGCTACAATTACGCATGAAATACGNNATGCGTAATTCATCCGTAATTCGTGCAAGCAAGAAAGACGTAATATAAAACTAAATACTAAGAATCAGGCAAGGCTTTTGGCAGGATTGCCTATTATTCCACCCGCCAAAACGGTATCACCTTCGTAAAATACAATGCCCTGCCCCGGAGTAATGGATAGCTGTTCCTCGGTAAAGCGTACTTCAAGAAGTTCAGAAGATACAGGAATTATCTCACACTCAGCAGGATCGTGCTGTGCTCTAATCTTAGCTCTTACATTGCATGCCTCTACCGGAGCAGGTATGGACAGCCAGTTCACGTTGGTAGCAAGGCATTTGCTGCTGTAAAGATAACGCACGGGGCCAACCACAATCCGGTTGTTCACGCTGTCTATCTCCAGCACATAAAATGGCTCGCTTTGGCCACTGATGCCCAGATTGCGTCTTTGGCCTATTGTGTAGTTTATTACGCCATTGTGCTTTCCCAAAATCTT
>DIMZ01000046.1:0-4099 GCA_002425825.1 Cloacimonetes bacterium UBA5553
AGGAAGCAGCAGGGAACTAGGTGTAATGTTTCCTGATTCTGAAGGGATAATATATCTGAATTTACAAAACAAACTATGCAAGGGACTGCAGAACAAACAGGTCGTTTACATTTATGCGGTTTGGGAAAGGGGCTATGATTGCCCCGATGGCTTTCAGGGCAGAGTAAGAATCACATTGGCACAGTGNNGCCTTTATCTTTTAGTTTGTTACAGGTATTGCCATCAACATAAGCACCGGCTACACTGGCAAGGTTATCGCTACCATCACTGGCGTAGCAGGTTAGGCTAATGCCTTTATGTCCGGCAATCCTGATGGCAAAATCCAGTGCGAGATGCATACAGCGTCCACCATATCCATTGCCAGTTACTTTCAAAGGTGTCTCACCACCCCATAGATGAAATGCCCCGTCCCTGTTGTAAATTGCAAAATCCGCTAGGTAAGCAGCAAAACAATCTACGCTAATGCTGCAATAGGGCTGGTGGATGATTGCCTCTTCCTTCAGATAGGGCACCAGAGTGTTTAGCAGGGCTAGGTTATCACCAATAATGTGATAGTCCAATACCTGGCTGAGTTCGGAATCAATATAGTAATAATGACTTGGGCTTAATTTCATTGCAGCAGATGGGTAGAAGGGTGCAGAGGCAATTACTGCCGGATCGTTATCAGCAACGTCCGAAAGAGCGAGACATAACACTTTACTGGCTTTAGTGGCATTAAGTGCTTTGCCTTGCTTCACGGCGGACATTGCCTGGCGTTTGCGGTTCATTTCTGCAATGCTCAATCCGCTCATCAGCAAGCTTTTGTTAGCATATATAACGTCTGTAAGCATGAAGCCTGCTGCGGGGATTTCGAATAATGCACTGCCTCCACCAGAAAGCAAGATAAGCAGTTCGGACTTAGGGTTAAGCGACTTCAGCCATGTCATAATCTCCCGGCTATGCGTTACTGAGTTCTCGTCTGGCAGAGGATGTCCGGCTTCCAAGGTTATCAACTTGGGGACTGGCTGCGGAGCATGCTGGTATTTGGTTAATAGATAACCGCTGTAGTCAATCCCCAATTGGTTTAAAATATTAGTTGCTGCCAATGCCATTGGGTATGCGCTTTTACCTATGCAAAGTACATTAATCTGCTGTGCAAAGGGGTAGCTGTTCAGAAGTGTGTACATATAAGGAAAGCCCGCAAATTCATGCAAGGCTTTCCCAATAGCTGGTATAACCTGGTTCATTGGCGTAAGTGAATTAGTTTATCACCTTCATGAATGAGGTGTTGTTCACGCCCAAGAGGAAATATGGATTGGTAGAATTACTGCGTTTCATCATTATCCAGTATGGCTTGTCCAGAATTAGTTCTTTGGGTTTGTAGGGGTCAGGAGTTGGGCCAACCGAGGTGACCATGCCAATTAAGGCTTCGTTCTCAACCCGTGCACCGCGTTCGTCCATATCAAACTTCAGCACTTCTTGCATAAAGCCAATCACATAGTTTTTCAGGGCTTTATTGGTAACGCGATGTCCCAGCATTTCTTTGTATTCGCGGGTGTGTTCCATGCTAATACTGGGAGCGCGGAAGACGTCTTTTTTGTTCATAGGTCTGCCGAGAGTGTAATCGCCATCTGTTTGTGGCGGAGCAAGCTCACGCAGTTTCTTCACGGCTTCATCGGGATTGTCCATGGAGTAGCCTTTGCCCAGGAATATCTGATCTTTCTCATCCTTCAGCTTTATGCCGATTAGGAAGTTATCCCTATTCTTATACTCAAGTATGTAGATGTTTTCAAATGAATTACTGTCTGCGGTAAAGCCCAATACTTCTTTATCACCAAATTTCATAGTGTTCTTGGCAAAGGCAAACTGGTACTCAATCTCCTTTAAGAAATAGGCATAGGATATGATGTCTTGGGCACCCAGCTTTAGCTGTAAATCGGCAATGCTTTTGTTTGGGAACTTAGCTCTGCATTCCTTGTTTATGGCATTAACAGTAGCTTGTCCATATCCGCTTTTTATGTAATAGCTTTCAGCATCCATATCTCGCTTGGTGAAAACAGGTTCGTTCAGCTTGGCAAGCGTGGTAAGGGTTTGTTTGTTATCGGTTTCCAAACTAAGCTTTTCTTTTACAAAGCTACCCAGAAGCTCGTTCCATGCCATGTTCATGGCTCCGCCCCAGATATAGTTGTTGTTTAAAGTGCTCCCGGTAAAATTCAGATTTGTGTAAACCACATCCGAAATGGGTTCATTTTGGGTATCTTTGTCCTTGTTGCAGGTTTTATTTTTGCAACAAGCCGTAATCAAGAGAGCCGGGATTAGCAGAGCTATCAAGGCTAACTTATTCATAATCCACCTCTTTTCTATTGTATTGATTATAATATCATGATTCACGCAAGTTTGCTTAATGCATTGATAAATGTCAACATAATTCTGCAATGCTGATGCCAGACCACGGCTAAACACTATATCTGAGTGTCTATTAAATAAAATCCTTTACAAAATGAGGGCTTAGGAAAACGTGGTCAATCTGAAATGTCGTTAGGAGATACTTATGTCAGACAAGGTGCGTGAAACTAGCAGCAAGGCTGCAATGAAGGAACTGAAAGAAGAATATCTTCGTATGCTCGAAGAATCCTTTCAAAACACAACTGAAATCAAAAAAGGCGATGTGGTAGAAGCCCCAATCGTAAGCATCAGTGATCAATACCTGATTCTTAATCTGGGTGGCAAGTTCGACGCATATGCCGAAANNGAAATCGGTGAATTTTCCGATGAAAAAGGCGTACTGCAATATGCCGTAGGCGATACCCTGAAAGGCTACGTCGTGGACAAGAACGATCAAGGCTACGTGGTTGGTAAAAGCTTAACCAAGCAGTATGTGGACAAGCAATCCATACTCGATGCTTTCGAGAAGAAGATACCCGTTCAGGGCAAGATATATTCGCCCACTAAGGGTGGATTTAATGTAGATATATTGGGAGCAAGAGCTTTTTGTCCCTTCTCTCAGGTATCTTTAAGACCAGCTGAAGACAGCAGTGTTTTCATTGGTAAAACTCTGGACTTTATCGTGATTGAATGCTCGGAAAACTGTCGCCGGATTGTGGTTTCGCACCGTCAGTTGGCAGAAGCTCAAGAACAGGAAACCAAGGCAGCCGCCCTTGAGAAGCTTAATGTGGGCGATGTGGTGAAAGGCGTAGTGATGCGTATGACCACTTTTGGAGCATTTGTTGATCTTGGTGGCATCGAAGGTTTGATGCACGTATCTGAGATATCCTGGCAGCACGTGGTTAAGCCACAGGACGAGCTGAAAGTAGGCCAGGAACTAGAAGTAAAGATACTTGAAATTAAGGGCGACAAGATTGCTCTGTCGTTAAAAGCTTTACAAGAGAATCCTTTTGTTTCCGCTATGAGCGAACTTCATGAAGGCGACACCATTAATTGCCGCATCTTACGTTTGCACAATTTTGGTGCCTTTGCAGAGCTGAAACCTGGTGTGGAAGGCCTTATCCCCATCTCTGAGATGAGCCGCAACCGTAATATCGCTCACCCACGTGAAGTGCTGAAAGAAGGTGCCTACGTTCAAGTTCAAATCCTGCGTATCGATCCGGACACCCGTAAGATATCACTATCTCTAAAAGCCTTGCAGGAAGATCCTTGGGATAATATAGACGAACTCGTGAAGCTTGAAACCGGCTTTGAAGGCATTGTGGAAAGCTCTACTAATTTCGGCGTGTTTGTAACCATCACCGAAGGCGTAACTGGCCTGCTTCCCAGATCACGCATTCGTAAAACAGATAACTTCAAATCAGGTGACCAGGTTACTTTGATGGTTACTGCATTAGACAAAGATAACCGCAGAATAACCTTGGACTACACAGACCGTGGCCCGGATGAAGTTATCGAAGCACGACCCCGCTTTGAAGATAACCAAGCCCGCGAACCTCGTGGCAACCGTGGCGATAGCTACCGTGGCGACAGTGGCTCGTCCCAGCGCCGAGGCGGTGGCGGCGGAAGAGGAAGAAGCGACGAAGAATGGCGCAAATATGCCAATCAGAAGGTGAACCCCTCGGAAGATAACCCATTTAAAGACCTGTAAGCTATAAATAAATGCAGCAGAAAC
>DIMZ01000046.1:4214-5777 GCA_002425825.1 Cloacimonetes bacterium UBA5553
ATCCTCACGCAGCCATCTCATTTCCGCCTTGCTTGACAACAAAGATAGCTGGATTGAGCGCGAAGAAACTGTAATAATAGCCGGTAGACTGGTGGCAATGCGCCGTCAGGGTAAGATTGGCTTTGGCAATATCGAAGACATTAGTGCCAAGATACAGATTTACGTAGCGCAGAATGAGCTTGGAGAAGAGAATTATGAGCTCTTCAAGCTTTGCGATCCGGGCGACTTTGTTCAGGCAGAGGGAACACTATTTTTCACCCAGGCTGGTGAATACTCGCTAAAATGCAGTAAGATTACCTTGCTGAGCAAGAACATACGACCCTTGCCCGCTGTAAAAGAGCGTGTAGAAGACGGAAAAACCATCCGTTATGATGAATTTGCCGACATAGAGCTTCGCTACCGTAAAAGATATCTGGATTTACTACTAAATCCCGAGCATCGCAGGGTATTTGAGCTTAGGTCTAAAATAATTACTGCTATCCGCAATTTTATGGATAGCCGCAGTTATATTGAAGTGGAAACTCCTATCCTGCAACCACTTTATGGAGGAGCTAATGCCCGTCCTTTTACTACCCATCATAATACGCTGGACATAGATTTATACCTGCGCATTGCCACAGAGCTATACTTGAAACGCCTGATAGTAGGCGGGTTTGAGCGTGTTTACGAGATTGGCAAGAACTTTCGTAATGAAGGCATGGACAGAACCCACAATCCAGAGTTTACTTTGATGGAGTTCTACGAAGCCTATTCAGACCTGAATGGAATGATGGACATAGCCGAGGCGTTGTTCAAACATTTAGCACAAGACGTTGTTGGTAAAGAAGTATTCACCTATCATGGACATGAGGTTAACCTCAACGGAACATGGAGACGAGCTTCTATGCCTGCTCTGGTGAACGAATATACTGGCTTGGATGTAGATAACATGGACTTTGAAGCTCTGGCGGCTTTCTGCAAGGATAAGCACATAGAGATTCCTGGTGGAGCTGGAAAGGGCAAACTAATTGCCCTGCTATACGAACATTTCGTGGAAGCAAAGCTTATACAGCCAACCTTCGTGTGTGATTTCCCCAAAGAGATTTCACCCCTGGCAAAAGCCAAACCAGGCAACCCACTATTAGCAGACCGCTTTGAGCTGATTATTGCCGGAAATGAATTCGCCAATGCCTTTAGCGAGCTAAACGACCCCATGGACCAACGCGCCCGTCTGGAAGCCCAGGCAGCCCTTAGAGCCATGGGAGACGATGAAGCAAACGTGGTGGACGAAGACTTTCTGGAAGCCCTGGAATACGGCATGCCCCCTATGGGCGGACAAGGGATCGGTATCGACCGATTGGTGATGCTATTAACCGGTAACGACTCAATTAAGGAAGTAATCCTCTTTCCGCAAATGAAAGGCATATAAAAAGTAATCATTATTACCTGATATATAACCGGTTCTAAGGTGCCGGTTTTTTGTTTGTTCCATACTATAACAGCCATCATTACGTTTACATTAGCATATTCCCTTGTAGCACTTACTTGTTCCCTGATGTAAATACGCTATAAATGCGGATGAAT
>DIMZ01000003.1:0-3697 GCA_002425825.1 Cloacimonetes bacterium UBA5553
TAGCTGCCACTACTACCAGGGACAGGGTGAAACCCAAGCCCATGCCAATGCCATCGGCAAGTGAGGAGAGCATGTTATTCTTGCTGGCAAAAGCCTCGGCACGCCCAAGGATGATGCAGTTCACCACAATAAGCGGGATAAATAAACCCAAAGATTTATGCAGCCCGGGCATGTATGCCGCCATAACCATATCGACAATGGACACGAATGCGGCTATAACCGTAATGTAGATGGGTATGCGTATCTTTTCTGGGGTTATGTTCTTGATCAGTGAGATAATTATATTTGAGCATATCAGCACGAAGGTAGCTGCCATGCCCATGCCAATGCCATTTTGAACAGATGTAGTAACGGCAAGAGTGGGGCACATACCCAAAACAAACACGAAGATGGGGTTTTCTTTAATAATGCCTTTGCTTAGTTCTTTTACAAAACTCATTATACACCCCCTAAGGCTGCTTTCAGCATGGCAATCTGTTCGGCAATGGAAGATGCGATGCAGCGGGTGGTGATGGTTGCACCAGCCATGCTTTTTATGGTGCCGCCGTCCTTGTCAACTGCCAAATCGGTTGCTTGTCTGTTCTCAAATTGCTTCAGGAACCAATCCTGGGTGCAGTTTGCGCCCAGACCGGGAGTTTCTGCCTGGTCGATAACCTTTATCTTCAGCACAGTCATGTTCTTGTCCACACCCACCATGGTTTGCACCTTGCTGCTGTAACCGGTTTTGGCAGCGATGAAGGTGTAGCCCAGAGTGTCGCCAGTAGCTTTGGAAGTGGCAACGAAGTATGCCGTTCCATCTGCCATTTTGCCTTCCATAAAGTCTGCATCGGGTATCAGTTCGCTGCGGGTGGCCACTTCTTCTTTGGCTTTGCGATCTTTAATCACGGGTTCTGTGAGTGAGTTCACATAAGCCAGGATTCCGCTTGCCACAGCGCAAAAGATTAGCAGGATAAGGCTAAGCTTTACGTAATACTTCATTTCTTAATCCTCCCGAATGCCTTGGGAACGGTGAATTTGTCTATTAGAGGAGTCATTACATTCATAAACAGAATGCTATAGCTAACCCCTTCGGGATAACCGCCCACCAGTCTGATAACCACAGTTAACAAACCGCATCCAATGGCAAAGATGATGCGCCCGTTCTTGGTTAACGGCGTAGTGGTGTAGTCCGTTGCCATAAAGAAAGCACCCAGCATCAAGCCTCCCGAAAAGATATGGAAGAAAGGAAGCATCATACTATAGCCGCTGCCTTTGATGGGGCCAAACAGGAATGATAGCACAAACACGGTGCCAACGTAGAACAAGGGAATACGCCATTCGATAATGTTCTTATACAGCAGATAAGCCGCACCCAAAAGCAGAGCAAAGGCACTTACTTCGCCAATGCATCCACCAATGTTGCCCCAGAAGAGATTCTTCAGGCTGCCCATCTCGGTTATATTGGTAAATATCCGGTTGGCGATGTCCACTCCCTCGGTGGCAGAGGAATTGATAGATGCCACAAAACTGCTATCCCGCAGACTTTGCACAACCTTCAAAGGAGTTGCACCAGTAACCAGTTCGTATGCCTTTGGGGAAACGCTTTGCAAATTAAGGGCTATATCATCAACGTTGCTTATGCCGCTAAGGGTGCCTGTTCTGGGTTTTACCCATCCGGCGGTCATTAAGGTAGGCCACGAGGCTAAGAGGAAGGCACGTCCGAGTAAAGCCGGATTAACAGGATTGTTACCCAACCCGCCAAACACTTGCTTACCTACTGCGATGGCAAATACAGAGCCAGCAATCGGCAACCATAATGGCGCACCGGCATGAATGTTATAGGCAAGCAGCAGACCGGTTAAAAAGGCACTGCCATCACTAACGGATACCGGAACCTTACGCAGCTTCTGAATGGCTGCTTCGGTAACTACGGCGGATATGGCACCCAAAAGAGTTAGCACCAATGCACGCAAGCCCCAATAATACACGGCAAAAACAAGGGCGGGAATAAGCGCAATCACCACATTCCACATCACCATAGGTATGGTGGTTTTGTCGTGAACGTGAGGCGCGGAGGAGACTATATACTTATCTTTCATATTTCCTACTTCTTGGCTCGCTGAGCTTCTGTATATCTAATCTTTCCGGTGTCTATCCACTGCACCAGGCGTATCTGCGCCGGGCAAACATAGGAACAGCTTCCGCATTTCATACAGTCATTCAGTCCTGCTTCCACGGCTTTGTCCAGGTCTTTATACTTCACTGCCGAGGCAATAAGGCTGGGAAGCAGGTTCATGGGGCACACATCCACGCAGCGGGCGCAACGCAGACAGCTCTTTTCGTCCAGCAATCTGGCAGCTTTTTTGCCAAACAACAGCAAGCCGCTGCTGCCTTTGCCCATGCTGGCATCCAGACTGGGAAGAGCAAAGCCCATCATTGGCCCACCGGAGATTAGCTTGCCAATCTCCATGCTGGCACCACCACAGAATTCAACCAGTTCCGAGAAGGCTGTGCCGATTCTCGCTTGTAGATTCGAGGGCTTCTTTATCCCCTCGCCGGTAATGCTGATGATGCGGTCAATTAGCGGCTTACGATAGCGGATAGCTTCATAAACGGCAAAGGCAGTGCCAACATTTTGCACCACCACTCCCACAGCCATGGGCAATCCACCCGCGGGAACCTTGCGGCGCGTGGCTGCATAGATAAGCTGCTTTTCCGCTCCCTGGGGGTAGCGCAGCTTCAGGCCGATAACTTCCAGATTGGCTTCGCCTTTCAGCTTCTTTTCCATAAGGGCCATGGCATCGGGCTTGTTAGCTTCTATGCCTATTATGCCTTGTCTGGCGTTAACGGTCTTCATAATCAGCTTTAGCCCGGATATAATCTCGTCGGCATGTTCCATCATCAGCCGGTAGTCGCTGGTTAAAAATGGTTCGCACTCCACTCCGTTCAAGATAACCGTATCGATGGGCTTATCCTCGGGAGGAGAAAGCTTTACATTGGTGGGGAATCCTGCACCACCCATGCCGCAAATTCCTGCAGCGGCTATGCGGGACTTCATCTCAGTGGCAGATAGATTCATATAATCTGCCTCATCGGCTAACTCTACCCACTTGTCTTCGCCATCGCCGGTAATCTGAATTGCCAGCGAACTGGTTCCGCAGGGATGGGGAAAGCGGTCGATGGCAGTAACCTTGCCGGAGATGGATGCATGTTGATTTAAAGAAACAAAGCCGGATGCCTCGGCAATAAGCTGACCAGTTTTCACTTCATCGCCAACAGCTACAACAGGGCTGGATGGAGAGCCGATGTGCTGGGATACGTGAATGGTAACCTTTGCGGGTAATGGGGCTAAGGTGATGGGTGAAGATGCCGAATAATGCTTTTCGTCGTGGGGATGAACACCCCCAGGAAATGTCCGTAATCGCATTAACACTCCCAATGGCTTGCGTATTTCAAGCCTCAAAACTAAATTTTCGCCATGATTTGAGATAGGGAATATAAGGCAAGTATTTTTTGCAGGGGGACGATAGAATTGATTAACAAAGAGCAAAAGAGCGAACGTGGTAGGCAGGTTGGCGGGTTAGCGAGTTAACGGGTTAATAGGTTAATAGGTTAACAGGTTAGCGGGTTAGCGGGTTAGCGGGTTAATAGGTTAATAGGTTAACAGGTTAACAGGTTAGCGGGTTAGCGGGTTAGCGGGTTAATAGGTTAATAGGTT
>DIMZ01000003.1:3732-4138 GCA_002425825.1 Cloacimonetes bacterium UBA5553
GGAACAAGGCACCCACCAATATGAAGCCCCTTGTGGGCGACATAATATTCTGTTTTACAAAGAGTAAAAGAGCCAGAGAGGAATAGAGAGTATATCAGATATAGAAGGGATTAGATAAGCAGAATGGTGTGATACAGCGATAATAACATACGAATCTTGCCCATCATAGATACAGGATTGGACATCCTTCTTTTAACCAAAGAGGAATAGCAGAGCAAAGCAGAGAATAGCAGAGTGAGATGAAGAACTCAATGAAATGCATTTATTATGGGGCAAACAGAACGATACATATTTGCGAGTTCCACCCGCTGTGTACTTCTCGACCCCTCGACCTCTCGACTTCACGACATCACAACCTCTAGACTTCCCATCACTGTATGCCCAGCCCGTGTTTCACTTTTCCACT
>DIMZ01000003.1:4172-4962 GCA_002425825.1 Cloacimonetes bacterium UBA5553
CACTCTTCCACTTTTCCACGTTTTCGTAGCGTAGTAAGCTAACTTACACTATTATCCCAATGCCCCAGCACCCCAAAAGGTGGTTTAATAATAATCAGAATGGGGGTTTGGGATTCTGGCTGTAAGTATAACCCGCGTACCGAAGACACCTCCTAGCCAAACGCAGTGATTGACAAAATCGGCACTTCTAAAATGCTGGACTTGAGTAAGTAACAGAAGAAGTGACAAAGTGACAAAGTGATGAAGTGATAAAGTGGTAGGAGTTCATGATAAAAACCCACAAAGACCTTGACGCATGGAAGAACGCGATAGAGCTGGTTGTAGCAATATATTCGCTAACTAAGAGTTATCCCAAAGAGGAGTTGTTTGGATTGGTTTCTCAAATGAGGCGTGCGGCTGTTTCCATTCCTTCGAATATTGCAGAGGGTGCCGGCAGAAACCATGACAAAGAATTCCAACAGTTTCTGTACATTGCACTTGGAAGCGTAGCCGAGCTTGAGACGCAGTTAGTGCTTTCTGAGCGGCTAGAATATGTAAGTAGTACAGATTTGTCCGCTTTGAATAAACTGGTTATCCTCATTCGATCGCAGATTGTTGGCTTGATAAAATACTTGAATGACCATATAAACGATATAAAGAAGAAGTGATTAGTGATACACAAGATGCAGATAATCCAATGGATGTTTAGTTCAAAGCAATCCTATTTGCATATGACCACTGCACTACATCATCACTTTGTTACATCGTCACTTTGTTACACAAAAATAGAGGAAAAATGAGAAAATACATT
>DIMZ01000080.1 GCA_002425825.1 Cloacimonetes bacterium UBA5553
TTCATGCGTATTTCTACCGTAAATCGTGCAGGCAAGCTAAGTTATTTTACGAGGGTAAAGCGATAGGGTTTGGCACTGCTATCTTTTAGCTTAAAATAGTATATTCCGCTGCCAAGCTGCTCGGAAGGTATGTATGTAACGCGGTTTACTCCGCTATTTAGCGCAGGCAGATTAAGCTCCTGCACCTTTTGACCCTTCAGGTTATAAACTTCAAGCACGCTCCCAAACACCGCTTTCTCGCCCGTGATTTCCAGTTGTGTATACTTCATCATGGGATTTGGATAGCAAGAGGCAATAGACACCGGACTGGGGACATTAAGCGCATCTTCATTTGCCACACCAGACACCTTCACGCTTACATAGCGGGTAATGCTGGGCAACAGGTTTACCCGAACATAGCACACGTTTTTGATATCACTACGGTCAACCTGCTCCAATATTCCTCCGGTTACTGTGTATAAGGCATTACCGGGAGGCATGTTAAACTTTAGCAGCGCATTCTCAAAGCCCTGGCTCTGTCCATTGTATGCCACAGCCATCACGCTATCTGCCACTGCATAATTGGAAGGGAAGAAGTTTACATTGATGTTGTTTCCATCCGAACCGGCATAGATGGTGGAAAGCGGAGTAAACTGGTTGTTATTAACGCGAACCACCCGATATGCACGATTACCGTCACAGGTGCTGCGGGTAGCAAGATTNNAAAGGGATATGCGCTAATTGAGCCGTTATTAGAGTGAATATGCCCCCAAAGCGACATATCCAGCCCCAGGGTGCTAAGATTTAGCTGGCTTTGAAAGTCATAGTGATGAAACAGCATCTTGGTATAGCCCGGATGCAGGGAGATAACTTCATTTAGCCACAGCATCTGCTTGGCGGTATAACTGCTGCTGCCATAGATTGCCGGTCGCCAGTTTTCGTAGTTATCGTAGCTTTCCATGCCAATAAACAGGGTGTTGTTATAGGTAAAATAATAGTCTTGTGTGTGGAATGGCCAGTTAACGTCGGAATTATCCAGCCAGTTCCAGCCAAAGTATTTCCACCAATTTCGCCGCGAACTTCCCGCAGGAGGAGGAGTGGAATTCCATCCGCCAATATCGTGATTGCCGGAGGTAACGTAGATGGGCACTTCCATCTCCGTGAACACACGCTGAACCCAACCATACCAGTATTGACCGCTAAAGCCTTCAAGCTCACCTTCATTTAAGATATCACCGGTAATCAGCACAAATTCCGGACGCACGATGTTTATATCGTCCATCACAGCTCTAAAATCCACCACTGCCAGCGAGTCGGAATCAAAACCAGCATCGGGATAGAAGATGCGGGTGGGCATGTGCAAATCGGTAACGTGAATAAAGTAGTAATTGCTTTTACGGGAAGGAATAACCTGCACGGCATTGCGGCTGATGTCGTGAATACCGCCGTTGGCATTCACTTCCAAATCATACAGCTCAAATACATTCACTATAGGCACACTAACCTGCAACTCCCAGCGATCTGGCTGCGTGTTCCAGACTGCGGATATAAGGGGAAGCTGGATGCGTTTTTGATCATGCAACAACCAGGCATTNNAAAACCAGTGGTGCTTTGCGGTGCCACACAGGTGATGTACATGGTTTCACCGGGGATGTGGATGGCGGGGATATTCAAGATGGGACGTTGGATAACGGTTAAATAGTCTCCGGGAGCATTGTATGAAGAATTAATCGTTACAGAGCCATTTTGCAGGTTTGAAATCACATCCTGGCCAAAACTAACCTGAGACAAACTGAGCACCGATACGCCGGTATTTATAGCACTGAAACTCAGCTTATACAGCACACCCTCTCCGCTAAGAGTATTGGTGCCAGTATATACAATGGTTGCAGTTCCTTGACCATACACTACGTTCACATTACCGGCGGCAGACATGGTGCCAACGGTATCCACGCTTTGAATTGTAAGTAAATTGGGGTTGTAAGTTACAGTAACGCTATAACTGCTATAGCTCGATGCAGCGTTTATACCCATCACGTTTACAGGTATGGAAAACTGAGCCTGTAGAGCCACGGTATGATTTCCGATGCTTACAAAAAGATTGCTCTGACCCGATTGCATGTCTGCCAAACTGCGGGGCTGTAATCCAAATGCGGAGAAGGCATAATCCACAATGCCGGTTATCTGGCTAAAAGTGTTGCCCTGAACAATGTTTTGCCAGCTATGTCCCAAACCAAAGAATTGATTATCCACCTGACAACTGCCGCTGCCATCGTTTACATTAAACTCCTGATATGTGTTTGGTGAGCTGGTCACACTAACGTTTTGCACCTTTACCAGCACGCTTTCCCATTGCTCTCCCGTGGCAGTAGAGCTTAAAGCACCAGTGGAGATTAAGCTTGCAGGTGGTAGAGGATTTGCCTGGCTTAATACCTGATAGGCACTAACGCCTGTAATCTCTGTAAAGCCATAGTATTCGGTAACTGTGCCGGTTATTTCCAGCATGTCTCCCACAGAGGGAGAATAGGTTTGATTGTATATAAACAGCCCGCTGTAGGCACCACCTGTGGCATCGGAGATAAAAAATCCGTAGTTATTGGCACCAGAACCGCTGAAAAAGTTGGTTCCGGTAACAATGCCGCGCACTCTTACTATTTGTCCCTGATAGGGTGATGCGCCGTCTTCGGCTGTGGTGTATTGCACTTGATAGCAGGTTAATAAGGGTTGGGCATAAACTCCAATGGTGGCTATACAAAATAGCAGAGCAACAAGCAGAAGTCTTTTCATATCATCACATCCTGATAAGGGGTTAGCGTGAAGCACAGGCAAGCCGTTATTGCTGTTTATAAACCACAACAGCATGCAAGGAAAAATCTTACATTTGACTTAAGAAGGCTTTCACAGAGTTTATCGGAATGGCAAAGCCAATACCGACACTGCCTCCGTTTTCGGAGAAGATAAATGTGTTTATGCCAATAATCTCGCCGTTAATATTCACTAAGGGACCACCGCTGTTGCCGGGATTAACCGCAGCGTCGGTTTGAATCATGTTTTTATAAACGAGTTTATCCGCACGCGGGGCAAAAGAGCGATTTACCGCAGAGATTACACCCACAGATACACTGGGTTTGGAGTCATTCATCAAAAAGCCATAGGGATTGCCCAAAGCAATAGACCACTCGCCTATGATCAGGTTTTTAGAATCCCCCAGTTTGGCAAAGGGCAGTTTGTTGCCGCTAATCTTTAAGCGGGCTATGTCATGAACTGCATCCATGCCTACAATACCAGCATCGAATTCGCGTTTATCGGGCAGCACTACTTTTATCTGCGTGGCTCCGCGCACAACATGAGCATTGGTGATTATGTAACCTTCGGGGTCGTAAATCACTCCGCTGCCTATGGACTGCACTTGGCGCTGCATGGGTGCTAAATCGAAGAAATCGAAGAAACCGAAACCAAAAGGACCACGGGCACGCACAATTTCAGTTTTCATAACGTTTACACTTACCACAGCAGGCTCAACCATGCGTACGGCTTTGGTGATGGCATTCTCTCGGGTGGCAATGTCAGTTTTGCTTGCGGGGGCAGGGCTTTCGCGAAACATATCGGGAACTACCTGCTTATCGCTGTTATAGTATTGGATAAGAGCAATACTGATGGCAGCATTAAGCAAAATGATAAGGATAATACCAAAGCATCCTATCTTCAAGCTAACACCTCTTTATGCAAACTTCTTGATGGCAAATTCGATAATGGAAACGCTTACCCGGGTTTCGAAGCATGGGCCATTGGGGCGTTCATTTAGCACGGCATACACAGGGAAACGCCAGCTATCACGCACACCATCGGTCAAATCGCGATGACAAGCCACGGCAATTATTACATCGGGCCTGGAATCCTGTATCAGTTTACGGGCAAGTGAACCGCCTGTGGCTACAGCAGCACGAACATTGTGTTTGCTCATTATACCCTTTACTTTGGCAATGTCGCAAGCTCCGCACTCCGCACAGTCGATTATGTCGTTGGTTATACGAATCTTGCATTCAGAATTTTGCAGGCAATGAGGCAGCAAAACCAGAATGTTGTTGCTGTGAATGCCGGAGTAGTTGCTTAGCACAATCTCGTTATTAAAGTTCAAAAAAGATTCCTGCAGCTCCTTCTTTTTTTGCATCACCAGTTTTCCCAGCCATTTGGCAAGGTAGTAGTAGATATTAACTAGCATCCAGGTGCTGTAAAGGCGTAGTCCATTTGGCCTTATCTTTTGGTGGGTGCTCATCAGCACCAGAATCCATGAACTAACCAACAGGGTAAGCAAAACAAACAAAAAGGTGAAAATAACCGTTTCTAATGGCGAAAGCCCTAAACGGTGGTAGTTTCCTAATGCCATGGAGAAATAAACTGCGCTAAGAATGATAAGCGATAGGCTTACCATNNATCATGGGAAACTTGATTATGGCTAAGTAATGTTCTTTCATAGTATCACATCCAAAGTTGTTCTCCGGTGCTTAGTCTGGCACCATTAACATAGGCTGAGGCAGGCATTATCTTTTTGCCTTCTGCCTGAACCGCGCTTATTAAAAGCTGCTTATCCAGGCAATTTACCGTAAAGCCGGTGTTCTTTATTATCTGGGCAATGCTTCCGCACTCACCATTAACAGGGTAGTCGGTAAGGCGGGCTTCCATTAGTTTCAGCTTTGCCTTGCGAAAATACACCCATGCCCCGGGAACAAAGGAAAAGGCACGGATTTTGTTATGCACAGCGGAAGCTGGCAAATGCCAGTTAATCATGCAGGTAGAGCTGTCTATCTTGGGGCAAAGACTTGCCAGTTGATGCTCTTGGGGGCTTTCAGCAAGTTCAGTAGTGCTATCTGCACGCATCAGTTCAAGCAGCATTTCAGCAGCTTGGTTCGAAAGCTTTTCCTGCAAACTGCTGAAATTATCCCCGGGCAAAATCTCCAGGCTGCGCTGGGCTATTATTGGTCCCGCATCCAGTTCGGAAATAAGGCGGTAGATGCTGGTTCCCGTAATACTTTCACCATTCAGCAGTACGCTTTGTATGGGACTGGCACCTCTGTATTTGGGCAATAGCGAGGGGTGGAGATTAATAACCCTGCGGGAAGCTAACTTTCGTATTTGCTTGCCGATGTAACCGCCATAAGAGGCAGTTATAATGATGTCCGGCTCATGCGAGGCGATAGTGTTTACCACCTCCTGAGCATTAATGCTTTCGNNTTCGGGAGTTAAGAGGTTCAGAGCATACTTTTTTGCATATTCAGACACGGGAGTTGGGCGTAATATCTGCTTGCGTCCCGCCGGTTTATCCGGCTGACTTACCACCAGTTTCGGCACAAAACCTTGCTTTATAATAAGGTCTAAAGCCGGTAAACCATAGGTGGAAGAGCCGATAAACACAAAACTATGCATCGGGTAAACCTTCCCGAACATTCTTGCCGTCCACAGCCTGAGCTGCAAGATCATTCAGTTTGCGCTTTAGCTTCAGCTTGGCAAGAGTGCTTACCTTATCGGTGAATAGCACGCCTTCCAGGTGATCATATTCATGCTGAATAACCACTGCTTTAAAGCCTTCCACAGTTTCGGTAACGCGTTCGCCATCGGGCGTGGTGTAAGAGATGGTTATCCGCGCAGGACGGCGTACATTGGCATAGATACCCGGCAGGCTAATGCAGCCTTCTTCATTCTCTGTTTCGCCATCACTGCTTTCTATTACCGGATTTATCATTACTATGGGATTGGGTTCTCGCTCTTCTCTTGCCCACTCGGGGTCGATTACGAACATGCGCAGTCTGCTGCCAACCTGATTGGCAGCCAGGCCAACTCCATCACGCTGATACATGGTGTAGCTAAGGTCACGGATAAAATCCTTCAGCTTAGCATCATCCAGGCTGCATTCCGGCAGTTTCTCGCGTAGAATGCTATCGCCGTAAATATGTATGGGTAAAAGCTTGGGTTTCATTTTGCAGTGCTTGCATCCGGGATGTTTAGAATTGCCACAATGGCACTTCTTTGAAAATCTACTCTTATCTTGTTGGTGTCGTCTATCTCCACCACTACAATGCCTTTGTCGGGCTTTAGTGAAGTTACTCTGCCATATATGCCGGAAGCAGTTAACACCTTGTCGTTCACTTGTAAAGAATCCAGCATTTTCATGGTTTCTTTTTGCTTTTTTTGCTGGGGACGCAGAATCATGAAGTAGAATATGGCAAACATGCCCACTATTAACAGGATATTCATTCCGCCAAATCCGCCTTGAGTACCAGACGCAGCACTTGTGGCTTGTAAAAGTATATTATGCATAGCTTCTCCTATAATCCAAAGAACCTTGGATAAATTCTTATTAGTATCTGGGTTAACGCGTTGGCTACCAAACCAGCCAACAGGTCATCCGCCACCACTCCCCAACCCTTGGGAAGCTTTTGCGAATGCTTAATAAACAGCGGTTTAGCTATGTCGAACACCCGGAATAATACCAGGGCATACACGCCAACCAATAGGCTTTTGGGTAAAAACATCACAGCGATAAAATAACCGCAAACTTCGTCTATGACAATATGGCCTGAATCATGCCCCAATTTATGCTCTGCTTTACTGGATATAAACACCGAAAACAGGCAGAAAAGCAGGAATACCGGCAGAGTGATTAACATAGCTGTGCCGATAAACAAGCTGCCAGGCAGTAACAGGTACAGACCAAAAGCAGCTACACTGCCCCATGTTCCAGGCATCTTGGGCATAAAGCCTATACCAAAAAAGGAGGCGAGGAAGCTGTATA
>DIMZ01000079.1:0-5819 GCA_002425825.1 Cloacimonetes bacterium UBA5553
CACTTTCTACTAATACGCTGCGATTACCAAGACGGTCATAACTATTGCAGTCTAAAACAAACAACAGGTCTGTATCTGGCAAGGGCAAATTGTCCTTCTTATACACTGCCACGCTACTACCATCCATCAGGAAGGCATAGCGGGAAAGGTCATCGTCATCGGTTAATATGATGCTATCCTTATTCCAGACCGATAGGATGCGCTGTAGAGCCAGAGCCGCACAAAAGCCATCGCCATCGGGATTTACGTGAGTGGTTATAACTATGCTTTGGGCAGATTTGATAAGCTCTATAATGCTATCAGTGAGACTTAACACTTTATACTATCCTTACATGTAATGATTAAAAAAAACGCCACTGAGGGCGTTTATTATAGTTATGTCGCACAGAAGTGCTTTTTAGATAAGGAACTACTATTCGTCTTCGTCCTCATCGTCTTCGAAATCATCATAGTCATCTTCGTCTTCATCGTAATCGAAGTAGTCATCATCATCCAGATAGTCATCGATATCGATATCCGGATCGTAATCGGAATCATCATCGTAATCATCTTTAATGGAGGCGAGTAGAGCATCCATCTTCTCTGCTTTGTCTTCGGTATCATCGTAGAAGAAGGACAATTCCGGTATGGTTCTCATAAGTTTTGCTCCTGCAATTTGTTTTTTTATAAAGCCCGAGGACTTGATAAGGCATTCTTTAACCTTGTCGTGTCCGGTAGGATTGTTGTAGTGAGAGAAGTAAACTTTAGCGTAGTGAAGATCTTTTGAGATAATGACATCTGTGATCTGTACCCATTCCAAAGCTGGATCGTTAATCTTTTGGCTTAGGGTTATGTTCAAGAGCTTTTTTAGCTCTTCTTGCAGCCTGGGAATACGAAAAGACTTCATTGTAGCTTCTTGGCAACCTGTTGAATGGTGAAGGCTTCAATCACGTCACCTTCTTTGATGTCGGAATAGGTGGCGAGAGACAGACCGCAATCGGTTCCGGCGCGGACTTCTTTTACATCGTCGGAGTAATGTTTTAGTGAAGACAGGCTATCTTCTACTATCATCACGTCATTTCTATATAGCCTAACCTTGCACTTAGACTGCATAACTCCACGATCAACCTGGCAGCCGGCAATGGTGCCGATTTTCTTAATCTTGAATACTTGTTTTACGGTTGCCGAACCGATTACCGTTTCTTCATATTCCGGCTTTAGCATTCCTTCCAAAGCGTTACGGATATCGTCTATGGCATCGTATATAACTTGATATAGCTTAATTTCCACACCTTCGTCTTCGGCAAGTTTGCGAGCTAACTGGCTGGCACGGACATGGAACCCGATAATGATTGCATCGGATGCCGCGGCTAATGAGACATCAGCTTCGTTTATACCGCCAACACTCTTGTGGATTATGTTTACGCTAACTTCGCTGTTCGAGATCTTTTGGAAAGAATCGGCAATAGCTTCGGCAGAGCCGTCTGTATCAGTTTTTAAGATAACGTTCAGGGCACTAACCTGGTCTTCTTTGATGCGCGCGAAGATATTCTGGAGCGAAGACTTGTTTTGGAACTTCTCGCGTTCAAGGCGAATCTGTTGACGCTCGGTACTAATGCTTCTCGCGGTTTTTTCACTATCCACCTGGTTTAGCATATCACCCGCCTTGGGAGCATCGGATAAGCCATAAACTCTTGCTACGTCCGATGGATGAAGAGTTTTAATCTCAACCCCACGTTCGTTTTCCATTTTGCGGATGCGGCCATGAACCGCACCACAAACTACTATATCACCGCGATTAAGTGTGCCTTCCTTCACCAATACGGTGGCTGCTGCACCCATGCGCGGATCTTTTTGAGATTCTATAACAATAGCTGCACCGGGAACTTCACGCTTAGCTTTCAGCTCTAGCATTTCTGCTGTAAGCAGGATAACCTCGATAAGGTTCAAGATTCCTTCGCCGGTTACAACAGAGGTTTTGCACCAGGGAATGTCACCGCCATACTGCTCAAGATATACACCAAGCTCAAGCAACTGGGCAATGGTTCTATCTACATTAGACTCAGGCAGGTCAATTTTGTTAATAGCAATTATCAGTGATACACCCGCTGCGCGTGCATGATCTATGGCTTCCTTGGTTTGGGGCTTTACACCCTCTGTAGCTGCTACAACTAAAACGGCAATATCGGTAACATTGGCACCGCGCGCACGCATGGCTGTAAAGGCTTCGTGACCGGGAGTGTCTAAGAAAGTAATCTTGTGTTTATTCAGTTCTATCTGGTATGCACCAATGTGCTGTGTAATACCGCCGGACTCACCTGCTACGATATTAGCATTGCGGATGTAATCCAGAATTGAGGTTTTTCCATGATCTACGTGACCCATAATGGTGACCACAGGAGGACGAGGCTCGTCTTCCACATCGCCAAAAAGCTCGCGTTCCTTGTCCAGAATGTCCACTCCGTATTCGTCCTCAAAGCGGAATTCCACCTTGAATTCATCACATATCATTTCCAATGAATCCTTGTCCAGACGTTGGTTCATGGTTACAAGCTGTCCCATCATAAAGAACTTTGAGATAATCTCTGAGGCAGAGACGTTCATTATTTTGGCTAGTTCGCTAACGGATGTATATTCGCGGATTACAATTTCATTGCCGCGATCGACCACACTTTGGGCTTCTCTGTGGTACTTCTTGCGCTTCGATGTTTTTTGCAGGGTTTTCTTAATATTTCTGGAGATAGCGGCTTCATCAATCTCAACATGCTCCACAGCTTTCTGCTTAACCTTCTTGGTGCTAGTGATGATGGCTTTTTTATGTTTACTCTTATCTCCCAGTTCTTCGTGATTTACCTTAACCTTGCCAAATTGCTTTTGTTCAACAGGTTTCTTTATGTCTGTCACCGGTGGTATCACCGGCTTAGCCACAGGTGGACGCTCAGGACGCTTGTTATAATCCTGTTGGGGACGGCGATTGTCAGTAGGTCTGGATTGGGAACCTGGACGGTGCTGAGATTGTCCCTGTCTGGGTGGCGTTGCCTGTTGATATGGTGTTCTTACTACAGGTGCAGGCTGCTGCTGTTGATTTCTGGGAGGTGGTGTCGCCTGTTGGTAGGGAACCCTACGGGGTAAAACTTCATGCTTGGGAGCTTCAGTTTGCTCGGGTTTCTCTTCTTTTGGAGGCTGCGCCACTTCTGCGCCTGTTTGGCTGGTCTTTTCTGTTTTCACGGCAGACTTTTGCTCTTTAGCTGTGGGCTGGGGAGTTTCCACTTCTTCCACTACAGGCTCTTCTACCACCGGTTCTACAACTATTTCGGCAAATGGAGACACAGGTTCGGGCTTTGTTTTTGCCGCCTGACGCATTTCTATCAGGCGTTTGCGATCACGTTCTGCGCGCTTTTCTGCATCTATCTGTTCGTTGTATTTCATGCGGATTTTTTCCGCAACGTCGGCTTCAATTATGCTCATATGGCTCTTTACGTTCACACCAAGGTCGGCAAGGTGTTTCTTAAGGGCTAATGTGCTTATTTTCAGCTCTTTGGCAAGTTCGTGAACACGTGTTTGCAAAGCTTCCTCCACTATGCTTCCGCCTTCCAGTATTCCAAGATTTTGGCGGCAAAGTTCTTATCGCTAATCCCAAAGACTCCGGTTATCGGCAAGCCGAGGGCATAGCTTATCTCTTGTTGAGTTCCCGTGATAATAATCTTCACAGGGCTCGGGTTATTGCTATTAGCTTTTACCAGGTTATTCTGCGTTCTTACGGATGTATCTTCCGCCATAATAATTAACCTGATAACATTATGATTTATTCCTCGCACACAGGCATCAAGTCCCGGGACTAATTTGCCTGCTTTGCGCGAAAACTGCATTAAGTTTAGAATCCTGCTATTCATGCCTTTTGCCTCGCAATCCTTTTTTGATAACGCTTTCGCCATGCATCCAGCCCGACAAAACAGTCTTGCGTGGGACAAAGGTAATACTTGCGTACGGGCAACACCCGTTGCAAATCAAACACAATTCCTTCGGTCATGATATAAAAATTCAACAGCCCTTTCTGGTCAACCTTTTTTTTACACACCACGCAGGTGCGAATAGGGGTATGTCCGGCGTGACTGTTTTTATTCGGCATTAGAAATACTTCGCAGCCTCTTTGAGGCGTTCTGCGGTCTTTTGTCCAAGACCGTCAAGGTTACAAAGCTCGTCCACAGATGCCATAAACACATCCTGAACACTGGTATAACCTGCATTACGAAGTGATTCGGCAATCTTAGGTGTAACGCCATCCAACTCGGTAACATGGCTAATCGTGCGGCGTTCTTTGGCTTGCTTCTCTTCAAATTCAGCTACGGTGTAGATGTCAATTTTCATGCCGGTTAGCTTGGCGGCAAGCTTCACGTTTTTGCCCTGCTTACCAATGGCCATCACCTTGTCGGCTTCTTCCACTATTACGCTGGCGGCACGATTACGCTCAATTATAACCCGCTTTACGCCATCCACACCTAAGGCATGCTCTATCATCTTTTCAATATCTTCACTATGAACCACAATGTCTATCTGCTCGCCATGCAACTCACGACGAATTGAGTCGATACGGGTTCCCTTGGGGCCAACACAGGCTACGATGGGATCTATCTTGGGGTCATTGGCTTCCAGTTCAACCTTGGTGCGGATGCCGGGTTCACGAACAATCTTACGAATCTTGAGGCTTTCATTAAATATCTCTGGGATCTCGGCTTCAAAAAGCTTCTTCACAAATTCCGGATTGGTTCTGGACAGCACCATTGTTACTCCGCCTGAACCGGCGCGGATATTAACTATATAAGCCTTGATGTTATCACCAACGCGATAGAACTCGTTCTCTATCTGTTCATCCAGGGGTAACAGAGCATCGGTGTAGCCGATATCAACACGATATCCGCCATTGTTTTCGTCAATAGCCTTAATCTTGCCGGTAACTATGGTGTGCTTTTGCTTGTTAAAGTCGTTTTGAATCTTTTCATCTTCCAAGCGTCTAATTCTATCCTGGATAATCTTCTGAGCGGTTTTCACCAGCTTGGGCTCAAACTCATGCAGAGACATGGTTTTGTCTATAAACTGCCCTAAAACAGCCTTGGGATCGTAGTCACTACGCGCTTCACCAAGAGACATTTCGCCCAAGCCTTCTTCCACTTCCACCACAACGCAGCGGAACTTGGCTTTTATATTTCCGCTTATCGCATCTACATAAACTTGAAGTTCGGCTTCGGGATCGAGTTTCTTTTGCAAGGTTGTAGTAACTGCTTCTACAATTATTTCTTGAATTAAAACAGGATTAAGTTGCTTGATGGCAGCCAGTTTGGTTAAGGCTTCCAGAATGTTAGCACTCATTTTTAATCTCTCCCCTTGGGAATATCTAAGTAAACGGTTTTGGCGCGGGTGATGGCCTTTAAGGCAATCTCTATCGCAACTCCGCGGTCATCAAGCACAATGCTGTCTTGATTCACCTCGGTTAACGTACCCATCGTCGATTTTTTCTCTTCGCCTTCGTGCCATTGAACGGCAACCTTCTCGGTGATGGCACTAACGTAATGGCTTTTCAGCTTTAATGGACGCTCTATTCCGGGAGAGGACACTTCCAGATAATAGCGTTCCGGGATAAGGTCGAAGGTTTCCAGTTCGTTGCCCAGGGCACGGCTGAAAGCTGCGCACTCATCTAATAACACTCCACCTATCTTGGTGAGATATACGGTAATGATACGCCCTTTCCCAGACATCTTTTCGTCGATGTCGTATATGGCTAAGTGCATATCCTGACATATCTTTTTTGCGATCTCTTCGATCTGAACCCGGTAGTATTCCAT
>DIMZ01000079.1:5841-6158 GCA_002425825.1 Cloacimonetes bacterium UBA5553
ATCTATATCCTCATACTTTATAAAAAACTGCTTTTTGCGTAGATTTCCAATAAATCAGAGCCAATCTACATCAAAAAAAATAGCTATCTAATGTAGCTATCTGTTTGGGTGGCTTATATTACCACCTATATATCGCTGGCAATTCCGCCAACATCTACGCTTGAGAGCATTCTTTTTTTAGCTAGCTATAAGTCAAGCTAAATCTTATACTAAGGCTTGCTTCCCTGAGAACCGCAAGGGAGCCAAACCGGAGTTCATCGGGGGTTCATCGGGCTTTTGCCCGTTCATACCGCGTTAAACCCCACTTCGAAACGGTT
>DIMZ01000036.1:0-2390 GCA_002425825.1 Cloacimonetes bacterium UBA5553
ACTTTCGGTTGGTGGGCAGTTCCGCAAACCGGCAGTCTGGCACCAATTAGTGATGCTCTTGCCGAGTATCTTGCCACACCTGCGGTGCAACGGTCTGCCATATATGGCTGCTACATTCCAGAACATAATACTGTGATTGCAGATGCATCATTCAACCTTAGTACAAAAGAGCCTCTTCCCCCTGTTTTTGATTTACGCCAGTTAAACGCCCTAACGCCTATTAGGAATCAGGGCTACACTTCTGCCTGCTGGTGTTTCAGCAGCATCGCAGCATTGGAAAGCAGAATGCTGCTAAGCGGGCTGGGCGAGTATGATCTGTCTGAAAACAACATGTATTATGGTCACGGCTATGTGGGCTTACACACAGGCGGTAACAGATACATGAGCAGCACTTACCTGATGCGAGGAGCCGGACCGGTGCTGGAGTCCCTCGATCCCTTTCAGTTCGACCAAGGTCAATACCATCCGGGTATCACTCCCGCTGCCTATGTTCCCGGAGCAGTTTGGATGCCACAGGGTCTTAGCTTAGACATAATAAAGCAAACCGTAATGGAATTCGGAGCATTGGATGCAGCCATGAACTTCACCGATAGCTATTTCAATACCGGCAACTACAGCTATTACTACCCCGGCTTTGCTGGAGCATCCATAAATCATCTGGTGAACATCGTTGGTTGGGATGATGACATCAGCACCGCAGGCGGTAGAGGTGCCTGGATTGTGCGCAACTGCTGGGGCACCGATTNNTCTATGTATCCTACAACGACTATTTTATTGCCCGCTTCCCCGCATATTGGCCAAAAGTGGAGCCTTTTAACAGCCAGGAAAGGATACTGCAATATGACGATGTAGGCTATATTGGGGACTGGGGCTTTGGCTCTTCCACCGCTCATGCCATTATACGATACGACATCCCCGCAGGCTATATGATTACCCGAATAGGTTCTTATACCACATTCCAACCTTCCACTGTCAGTTACAGCTTCTATAGTAATTTTGATGGTGTGTCACCTACGGGGCTACTGGCTCAAACCGAACCGGACACCCACCCCTATTACGGCTTTTATGTTAAGACGCTTCCTGATCCGCTATATTTCCCGTCCGCTACATCGGTGTATGTGCATGCCCGCTTCATTACCCCCGGACATGGCTATCCTCTGGCAGTGGAGTATGCAATGGCTGGCACAGCAAATCCCATTATCTCATCTCGAGTAGCATGGATTAGCCCATCGGGAGCAGATGCCTCGTGGATGGCAGTTGGTGCAGGCACCAACAGCCCAATTGACCTTTGCACCAAGCTTTACATCAGTCCAGCCACTTCCTTGGCAGACGAAATGCAGTCTCCTGCCTTTGTAAATATATTCCCCAATCCGGCAAGAAACTACCTAAACATTAGCTTTAGCCTGAAAGCAGCATCTCCGGTGGAGCTTTGCTTATATAACCAAAAAGGGCAGTTAGTGTATAGCCAGCATTATCCCAACTTGCCCCAAGGGCAGCAACAGCTTCACATATATGCAATCGATGCTAAGGGTAAGCCGCTTGCCAGCGGCGTTTACCTATGCCGCATAACAACTGCTGAAGGCAGCCAAACTAAGAAGATAAGCGTTATAAAGTAGCATATCTACCTGTTGCAACAACATAAAGAGGACAAAGATATATGAATCAACAACTCAGCCTTCGACTCGAAACATCAGCAGACCACGAGATAGTGGAGCACATAACTCGCGAAGCATTTTGGAACGTTAATGTACCCGGTTGTGACGAGCATTACCTGGTTCATCTTCTGCGCAAGTCACCAGCATTTATACCCGAGCTGAACTATGTTGCACTGCTAAATGGTGAAGTGGTGGGCAACATCATGTATGCCCATACAAAGATTGTGGACAGCAATGAGTGCATTATCCCCATTGTAACCTTTGGCCCCGTCACCGTAGTCCCCGAACATCAGGGCAAAGGTATAGGCAAAGCACTGATAAGGCATACTCTTGGCCTTGCCAAAGAAATGGGGCACAGGGTTGTAGCAACCTATGGTGATCCCGATTACTATTGTCGCTTCGGGTTCGAAGCAGGGGAGCTCTATGGCATCCGAGGTTCAGATGGCTTATTTTCTCCGGCATTAATTGTGTTGGAATTAGTCCCGGGTGCGCTGCAAGGCATTAATGGTCGCTTTTATGAAGGTGATGCTTACCAGCTTGACCCCGTTGCGGCAGAGCAGTATGACCGGAAGTTTCCTCCTAAGGAGAAGTTTGAAACCCCTTCGCAAAAGCGATTCTTAGAGCTGCTCTCTCAGTCTCATCCATAATTCAGAGTGCTTGTTTACTTGATTTAGCTCAAATGTGATTTGAGTAAAAATTAGTTCCTTCCTTGCTGCTTCCTTGCTGCTATCCTGT
>DIMZ01000036.1:2413-2628 GCA_002425825.1 Cloacimonetes bacterium UBA5553
CTCTAAGGTATAGCGGTTCCAGTTCTGCCAGGTTTTGCGCAATAAGCATATCGGGAAGCAATTGCCCCAGCATAAACAGACCTGCGGCACTGGGTATTTGCATTAAGGGATTAAGCTTACTAAAATTAGCATTCTTGGCTGACAGCAGGGGCTGCATAATGTCTGAGCCGCTACCGCATAGAATGAAGTTTTCAATATCCAATTCTGCCAGCTCT
>DIMZ01000036.1:2651-5916 GCA_002425825.1 Cloacimonetes bacterium UBA5553
GGACTTACTATTTGCGGGCTGATAATCTCGCCCAAATCGGTATTGTATAAGGCAAAATATAGCTCCTTCATCTTGGCATCTATCACTGCCAGAATGTTTCTGCCCAAGCCTTGACCAGGCAAGGCGGAAAGCTGGAGAGAAGAGAAGGCAAAAAGAGGAATACCCAAGCCAAAAGCAATTCCTTTGGCGGTTGCCAAGCCTATCCTTAGCCCGGTAAAAGAGCCGGGACCATGGCATACATACACAGCTTCCAGGTCTTCGCGCTTTGCCTCACAAAAGCTAAGCGCATGGTCTATGGCTGGCATCAGGGTTTCGCTGTGGGTAATCTTTATGTCAAAAAAAGCGGAGTAAACAGTCCTGCCATCGGCTTGGATCANNTGGATGGCTATCGAGCCGGAGCTTTGTGAAGTGTCGATTGCCAGTTTCAATTGCCAGCGCTCATCCAATCGTCATACAACTTTTCGAAGGTGAGCTTGTGCTTGGCTTCATCGGCTGCCAAACGGCGGAACAGGGTGGATATCTCGGCATCAGGGAACTTAACGCTCATTTCGGAATATAGCTTAAAAGAATTCTCCTCGCGCTTCATAGCGCGAATCAATATGCTCTGATAGCTCATGTCAAGAGACTCCGCATCGGCTGTAAGATACTCGCTAATCATCAGATTAGGAGTGCGCTGAATGTCTTCCGGTCTAGCACCGGTTTGCCGCAACTTTTCAATAACAATTATGTGCCCCATCTCCATGGCTTCCAGTTCTTTTAGCATGTTTATCTGATCTGCAAACTTGGCTTCCTGCTGTAAACTGCGATAAAACTCCACCGCCTCTTTTTCACGATCAATTGCGAAGTCTAGTATTTCGTTAAATTCCTGTTTGTTCATCTATACCTCAATCCTGCTGTTATTTGCTTGTAATGCAGGCGGCACACAGCACCGCCATATGAAAAAACAGCCGGGAAAGTATATTGCCTTCCCGGCTGTTATAGGGTATCAGTCGAGCGGTTCGAACATGTCCTTTCCGACACCGCATTCCGGACAAACAAAATCTTCGGGAAGTTGTTCGAAGGGAATGTTCTCGTTTTCGGCGGGATCATAGATCCAACCACAGGCTATACATTGATATTTCTGCATGTTTACCTCCTGTACCTTTCTTATTTAGTAGTTCTCGACATGCACTTCGAAGTAACTCTGCGGGTGAATGCAACATGGGCAAACCTTTGGTGCTTCGTCGCCTTCATGGATATAACCGCAATTGAGGCATTTCCAGAACAACTTATCATCTTTCTTAAACACTTTCATGTCGCGGATGTTATCATACAGCTTACGGAAGCGTTTCTCGTGTTCTTTTTCTACTTTTGCCACCAATGCCCATGAGAGTGCAATGTCTTTATAGCCTTCGTCTTCGGCGATTTCGGCAAACATGGGGTATAATTCTGTCCATTCCTCTTTTTCGCCATTAGCGGCAAACTCGAGGTTCTTCAGAGTGTTTTCGGGTGACCAGCCAACAGGATAGGAAGCCATGATGTTTATCACCTCACCTTCCAGTCCGTATTTCAGGAGGTGCTTAAAGAACACTTTGGCGTGCTCTTTTTCGTTCTCGGCGGTCTCCATGAAGAGATTGTAAATCTGCTCATAGCCTTCTTTTTTGGCTGTCTTGGCAGCATACACATAGCGCATGCGGGCTTGAGACTCGCCAGCAAAGGATTTCATAAGGTTCTCGGCTGTTCTGCTTTCTTTAAATGACATTATCTATCCTCCCTGTTTAGGCTTTCCATAGTCCGTGCAGGTTGCAATACTCACGAACATATAACACTTTTTCCAGTTTTACGGGGAACTTGGCCTTCGGCTCTTGTCCCGGTTTTAATTCCTTACGATACACTTTCTTCTCGGTTAATACCTCGATAAAAGCAATATAGTGCTTCTCTTCCATGGGATGGGGAACACTACCGACGGTTACTTCAATCTTGTCGCCCAAATCGGTTATCACCGGTACGTGCTTTTCCTTGGCTGCATCCACCGAATTTTCCTTTAACAGGTTCATCGGTTCACCACAGCAAACAAGCTCGCCACCACCGGCATACACCGCTTCTACAACGTTGCCACAAAGCGGGCAATGCCATAACTGACGTAAAGCTATCATCTGATCCTCCAGTATGTTATTATGCTATTTCAAATCTTGGTACATGGGATTCTTTTGTCAATAGGAATTTTAGCTATTTTGCACAAGCGGCTGGAGAGCCTACTGCACATGCATCATGTATAAGCTGCTATTTTTAGCTTAACGCAAGAATTTCCTTGCCAAAAAGATAGGGATTTGTTTTCATGCCGTAAAGTGTTTGATGTTTAATAAGGATAATGTAGATGAAACGCCTTACCATGCTTGTTCTGTCGCTACTGGTGCTTGCCGGTTGTGTGAATTACGAAGAAGAGCTTTGGCTCAATCGTGATGGCTCCGGCAGGGCGAAGCTGCGTCTGCTTCACCGCTCCCCCTACGAGAACCCGGAAGAGATTTTGCGCAAAGCAGCTCTCCCCGGTATCAGTCTGCAGAAATATGACATTCAGCGTCAGGGTGCAGATGCGGTATACACTATCGAGTTCAAGTTCAAAAGCATCGAAGCCTTTAACAACGTTAATGACCAGCTTGGCGCAGCTGACTTCTGGGGCAAGATTACTCTAAACAAAGAGCCGGGACGCCGCATAACGTTTAAGAGACGTATTGCCCTGGGCAGCCCTGATAGTGACGATGAATTCGAGAATATCTACAGCAGAATGCAAACTGAAAGCAGGGTGTGGAGCTACAAGCTGCATGTTCCCTGGAAGATTGTTACTAGCAACGCCGCACCCGAAAATATAGACCATAAAACCCGCACCATATCCTGGAGCTTCGACACAAACGAGATGTGGAACAAGCACGAATATATGACTGTAGAGCTTAAGAAGTCATTCCCGTGGATGCTGGTGCTTATTGGCGGCGTGGTATTGGCATTAACCGTATTTCTGGTTCACTGGCTGTTCCGCTTTGCCAGAAAATCGCATCTAATAGAGAGGCTTACTCACCACCCGGAGCATTAATGCGCCTCGTACCAATTCCTGCCTATTCCCGGGTCTGTTTTTAGCTCCACAATCTTACGCATCTCTTCCGGAAGTGCATTTTCCATGGCTTGGCAAACAATAGCCTTTGCCTCTTCAACAGCCTCTTTTGCTACTTCGAACACCAGTTCATCGTGAACTTGCAGCACCATCTTAATGCGCGTATTCTTAGATATCTGC
>DIMZ01000036.1:5932-9210 GCA_002425825.1 Cloacimonetes bacterium UBA5553
AGCCTTGAATAGGCATATTTACGGCTATGCGCTCTGCTTCACTTCTGTATCCCTGATGCTTGCTATTTATGTTCGGAAGGTAAAGCCTGCGTCCAAATATAGTTTCACAATAGCCATCTTGTTGCGCATTCATCACGCATTGGCTAATGAAGTTTCGAATAGATGGGAACTGAGCAAAATAGCTGTCTATTATGCCTTTGGCTTCTGCCTGGCTGATGCCCAAATCCTTTGCCAGTTTACGCTGTCCCATTCCGTATAAAATGCCGAAATTGATGGTCTTGGCTGCACGACGCTGGTCATTAGTTACATCCGCTAAGTTAACGTTGTAAATCCTCGCAGCAGTTTCCCTGTGGATGTCTTGTCCCTGCCTGAAAGCCTGCACGAGAGCTTCATCTTTGCTCATTAGAGCCAATAAGCGTAGCTCTATTTGCGAATAATCTGCCGCCAGGATGAGGTGATGTTCGTCTTTTGCACAAAAAGCTTTGCGTATCTCTCTACCGAGTTCTGTGCGAATGGGAATGTTTTGCAGATTGGGATTTGAAGAAGACAACCTACCTGTAGAGGCAATCGTTTGATTGAAGGAAGAATGAATGCGATTAGTGCCGGGATTTATCATCTTGGGCAATGCGCTCACATAGGTTGATTGCAGCTTGCTTAGCTGTCTGTAAAGAATTATTGTTTCGGCAATCTCATGCTCCGCCGCCAGTTCTTCCAGCACGCTGTTATCGGTAGAAAAGCCGGTTTTAGTCTTTTTCTTATTCGGCAATTGCTTTTCCACAAACAGCAGTTGTGCCAGTTGCTGCGTAGAATTAAGATTAAACTCATATCCGGCATAGCTATAGATTTGCTCAGTTATCTTTTTTAGCTCCAGGNNCCTGCAATCTATCGCCACGCCGTTTTCTTCCATGCGCTGCAATACTCTTAGCAAGGGCAGCTCTATGCTATGATAAAGATTCTTCATGCCCGAGCTGTCTATCCGGTCACGATAGATGGGGTATAAAAGGTACACCGCCCACGCATCCTCCGCCGCATAAGCACAGGCTTCTTTGGGATCTACCAGGTCGAAAGTTATCTGTGTTTTACCCTTACCAATCAAACTGCTAATTGGTATCATGCTATGCCCAAGCACGGAACTCGCACACTCGTCCAAAGAATAGCTGTTGGTTCCAGGATCCAGGATGTATGCCGCCAGCATGGTGTCGAATATCTCGTTGTTCAGGCTAAGCCCATGCCTGCCCAATACACACAAATCATACTTCAGATTGTGCCCAATAATCAGCTTGTTTTTTAGTGCCTCCTGCAAATGAGCCAAAACCTCTGAAATAGGCAAGTTGTCTGCCATTTGATGAGCAAGTGGCAGGTAATAAGCCCGTGACTCGGACACACACAAGGATATACCCACCAAAGCTGCGAGCATGGGATCAAGCGAGTCGGTTTCCGTATCCAGGCTAAGCACCTCAGCCTTGCGGATATCGGCAAGCATTGCTACAAAGCTGAGACTATCTACCAATACCGCCTCAAACTTAGCAGAGGGCATTGTTACTACGGGCTTTTCTATCTGTGGCTCCTCGCTTTGCAGGCTAAATATATCATCCTGATACTCCCTCTGCTCTACCGCTGGCGCAGTTGACGGATACTTTGTTTCAATCTTGCGGACTATGGAGCCAATCTCATATTCCTTCAGCAGAGGCAGGGCATCCCGCAGGTTTTGCGGATTAAATGCCACTCGCTCGGCATCAGGAATAGGTATGGGCGCATTTAGCTCTATTGCCGCCAGCTTGCGCGACAAATAGGCATTTTCTCTATCGGCAGTCAAGCGTTCCTGCAGCTTCGTTGCCAGTTTGTCCAGATTGCCATAAATGCCGTCTAAGCTGCCATACTCCTTTAGCAAGGCTTCCGCAGTCTTTGGCCCAATGCTTTTTACTCCGGGTATATTATCAGACGCATCCCCAACTAATGCCAGGTAATCCACAAATTGCTCGGGATACACTCCATACTTGTCATACACGTCTTCCCTGCCCATCTTCTTATCTTTCATTGGGTCTAAGAGGCTGGCACGTTCGTTTACAAGCTGGCAATAGTCTTTATCACTGGTTACTAAAACCACTTCATAGCTATCCGACAGTTTGGCGGCAAGCGTGCCCAAAACGTCATCCGCCTCATAACCATCGAGGCTAATCTCGGGCAAACCGATTAACTGAAAGAAGCTATGCACCGGTTCAATTTGGGCTATTAGATCATCCGGCATGGGAGGACGCTGAGCCTTATATTCCTTATACATCTCGTGACGAAATGTGGGTGCTTTGCGATCGAAGGCTATTACTATATTGCGTGCATCAAGGCTTTCAATCATGCGGATGAATGAACTAACCACTCCATAGATAGCACTGGTATTCATACCCTTAGAGTTTATAAGAGGATTCTTTATAAAAGCAAAATGTGCACGATATAGCAATGCCGTGCCATCAATCAGGAAAAGCTGTTTATCCATGTTGGTCTCCCACTTTATGCATGCTGCCAGCAACTATCACCTGCCCAATTTTGGCAAGGGAAATTAACGGTTGCTGTTTATACACAAGTAACAGGTAGATGCAGAATTAATTAGAGTCTGAGCCATGCTGGTGTTAATATAAATCCCCGTAACAGCAGTTGTGCTTATCTAATAAACGTTACCTTTCTGCTGCTAATGCTTCTGCCGTCCAGAATGAGGGTAACTATATAGACTCCGCTGGCGCAGCGATTATTCTGCATATCTCTGCCGTCCCAATATATGCTTTGCTCACCTACCTTGCCTGTATCCAGCACAACGCTTTTCACCTTCTGACCCTTGATGTTATAAATGGCGATGCCGGCGTCTGAAACTGGATCTTTAGCCCTATATCCCAAACTGAGTGCGCTTACCTTGATATTGGTAAAGCCAGTAAAGGGATTCGGATATGCAATTATACTGACAGCAGAAACATCGGGAGCTACGGGATCGTCATTCGCCACAGGGGGTGCACCATACTCATAACAGCCCATGTCTATAATACTATTCCACACGCGCATGTTACCCGCCAGGTCATAAGGTAAAAGGCTTAGGCCGCTTATGTCCGGTGTTCCCGCGTCTATGCAGGGAGAAGCACTCGACAGGCTATAGTAAAGTGGATTGTGTATATCATCACCACCCAGGAATAGGGGGTTACCTGTAGTATTTGTGGTAGAGTAATTAACCGTGCTCCCAATACCCTGCCAGATATCACTGTAGCCATTGCGGATAAGGTTGTTATGCAGCGTTA
>DIMZ01000064.1 GCA_002425825.1 Cloacimonetes bacterium UBA5553
TCTCCCCAAGCTCTATTATCTCCGGCTGCACGTAATGAATCCAAATCAGAATCAGTGAAGCTGAACAAGAGTGGATTTTTCTTATCGTCTTCTTGCCAGATGAAGTGGTGTCTGATAGATAGCTTGTCGCTTAGTTTTATTTCTGTTGAATTCAAATNNATGCTAATCGGGTAGTATTCATCCGAGTAATGAAAACGCACTAACACAGAGTTTGACGAGCTAATAAGGCGTTTAAACATCACACTACCTTCAGCGTAGTCTATTGTATAATCCACTCCGCGTTCCCACAAGCTACCGTCCACAAACACTTCCTCACTACCGGCTATAACTATAAAGCCTGGCTGATAATCATTTGCTCTAAGATAGTATGGTCCCTGCTTACCATCTACTATGCTCAGGTTTATACTAGCAGATTTACCGCTACCAGCCGAGTAAGCTGCCTGAACACTATGCTTGTCTGAATATTGCATGTTAATGCCCTCAAACTTGCTATAATACTCCATATAGCGTGACTTGCTCCACTTCAGTTCCAAATCGCCCATTGCCAATTCAAACTTCTTACCATACACCTTAATAAACACCCTATCCAGCGAGCTCAGTTCTTTTGAATCTCCTTCGGGCGAAAGCTTAGACTGGCTATCGGAGAGCTGGGCACTAATAGATACTCCCGGGGCAAGCTCGCCCGATAAATTTACAAATAGCGATTGCTTCAAGTCGAAAGACTCGTTATCGGAAAAGGTGATGGCAAAGGTTTTAACGCCTTGAATATCCAGGCGGGCATCGGTGTTAAACCCAATTGATTGCCTGCGTTGTATTGCAGTATAAAGGCTATCGCTACGTGGCTTTGCTTCCCAGTTCTGAAGCTTATAATTCAAAATGGGGGGAATTAGGATGTACTCAACCCGTAATATGTTTACATCGGGGATTATTGATAATAGCAGTTCTGCTCTCTGGTAGTCTATTAGGTAGTCAGTGTCTTTTACTAGGAGTATACTATCTGCCCATACGCTCTCTGAAAGGTTTATTATGGGAGAGCTGTCTATTTTGTAGAGATACCGGTTATATTCAAGCGGGATAACGGTTTCACGAACGAGATTGTTAGAATACAATGGAAATAATGCGGCTGAGCATATTGCCATAATGACGATCAGTTTTAGGTTTAGCCTCGCTTCAAACTTTGTGTATAACAAAGGTAACTACACCCCAAATGGAAAAGTCCATTCCTTCACTTATCTGAATGGTGGGATAGTCACCGTTTTCAGGCACAAGAAAGTAAACATCGTTTTCGATGATGAGGCGTTTAACGGTTAACTCACCATCTAATATGGCAATAACGATACGCTTGGATGTAGCATCCAGTGATCTGTCCACCACTAGGATATCGTCCGGCATTATGCCCGCTCCAACCATCGAATATCCATCCACGCGCACAAAAAAAGTTGCTGCGGGATGGGCTATCATATATTCATTTAAATCTAATCTCCCTTCCACATAGTCTTGCGCTGGAGAAGGAAAGCCAGCCTGAATCTTTGATGCCATCAATGGGCGATAGAGCTTTTTGCCTTCATCAAGGCTATAGATCGCTTTAATTGAGCCGTCGTTGTTATACTTCATATTGCTAAAAAAAGGGACGGATGGATGAACCATCCGTCCTATGCTTTTCAAATGTTTATTTGGGCATGTTTTTGTCTTTCAGAATGTTCTTTGCCTGGTTGCCCCACTTAGCATCATTTTGGATGCGTTCCAAGTCAGCTTTTGCTGAGGCATAGTTCTTTAGCTGATAGTAAGCCAATCCACGCAGCATAAGAGCATCGGCGTTACGGTTGTCAGCGTTAATGGTGATGGTGGCATAGGTAACCACTTTTTGATAGGTTTTGGTGCCGTTGTAATAGCTGGCAAGCAGCAATGCAAGCTGAGGGTCACGTTCCAAGCCAATGGACTTTTCGTAATACTCCACCATCTTACGCTTGTTGCCAAGCTCGTCATAGTTCTTACCAATCATCTGATAAATTGTGGCTAGTTCAGATGCGGCAGGCTTGGTTTCCACCAGCTTTTCCAGATAGATATTTGCGTTGTTCCAGTCTTTTGAACCACGATAGAAATTAGCCATTCTGCGATACATGTCGGCATCGGGTCTTAGAGCAAGGGCTTTGTTGTAATACTTACCAGCTTCCACCTGATTGCCTCTCTCCGCATATCTATCGGCGAGATTAATAAAGGCAGCGGGGTCTTGGGATGCTTCAGCGTAAGCTATTAAAACCTGATAGGCACGTGTATCGTCTTTAATGTCGTTGCTAAGCACGAAGAACTTGGCATTTAGTATTTCTGGGTCATTGGGCATAATTTTTAGTATGTTGTCATAGTATTTTACGGCATCTTCATATTTGCCTGCGTTTTTGGAAGTGATGGCAAGATTGTTGTATGCAGCCAGTATATTGCTATCAATTTCTTCTTGAGTTATAAGCACGGGGGAAATTGATTTATAGATGTCTAAGGCTTTCAGATATGAGGCAATAGCTTCGTTATACATCTTTATAGTGAGGCTCTCACCCGCCATGTCGCTGTAGGTCTTGGCAATGTTCAGCTTCATCTTTTCTACATTGTGGAGGATCGAGTCGCTGGGAACAGCGGTAGGGGCAGCTTCTTCGAACAATTCTATGGCTTCACTGAATAAGCTGATGGCATCTTCGAAGAGTGCATCATCATATGCGTCATTGCCGTTGGACGCGGCTTCATGTGCAAGGGCGAGGGGATTGCGAACGGGAACTACTTCTGGCACTACCTTATTCCCGCCACAGGCTGCCAATAACAGCATCGTTACTAGGCTTATGAGACATAAAAACTTTAGTTTCATGAGTAAATCCTCCAGTTTAATTCTATTTCCTAAAGCGCTGTTCAGGGGTTTTTTGTCAACCTAAAAAAAGCGTTTAGCAGTAATGGCNNTGGCTAAGCTTTTTTTACCTATCTTAGAATTTCGTCAACATTTACTAACTGGCTGAATATGAATAGCTTACTTAATGCATGGCTGTTGACAATATGCCATAAACCCGCTAATAACTTAAAGATAGCTGATTTTTTTTGTTGACAGAATATTGGAAGCTCTTTTACATTATCCCTAATATGACTCTCACTCTTATCACAAAACTAATAGGAGGTATTATGAGCAGAGATGATTTGGTAAAAAAGATCGCAGGTGCAGCCGGCATTTCACAGAAAGTAGCCGCATTAGCACTCGCCGCTGTCCTTGAAGGCGTAACTGAAACCCTTAAAAAGGGTGGAAAGGTTTCATTGGTAGGTTTTGGTTCATTTAGCGTTGCCCAGCGTAAAGCTCGCAATGGCATCAACCCCAAAACCAAGAAAGCTCTGAAAATTCCGGCACGCAAGGTTCCAGTTTTCAAAGCTGGTAAGAAACTTAAAGATGCCGTGAAGAAGTAAGCCAAATAATTCACATTACTTAAAAAGGCAGAGGGNNTTTACATGTGCTTCCCTGCTTCTTCATTGCTGCTATCCTGGGTCGAACAAGGGATAGCTGCAAGGAAGAAGCAGGGAAGCACTGATAATATTCTGAAATATTGGCAGATAAGACTTCAGTTTACATTGTAGTTGACATATATGCCATTTTCATTATGTTGTCTTAACAAACGTAAACTTCTCAGTTCTTTCATAAGCGTATAGGGGGTGTAATGGTTTCGACAGGGAACCAGAGGGTTAGTGATGCATGTCGGAGATGCTTTTCTTCTCCGTTATCAAGAAAGCACCAA
>DIMZ01000038.1:0-1900 GCA_002425825.1 Cloacimonetes bacterium UBA5553
GCTAATCTTAGTTCAAGTGAACAGATGGTAAATGTTAGAGCACCCATAAGCGGTGTAATAACCAACATAATGGTAAATCCTTCAGAGAAGACTCATCCCGGGCAAGACCTATTTACAATAGCCTCTACAGGAGGTTATAAAGCCATAATCATGGTGCCGGATACGGAGATAAGCAAAGTTCGCAAGGGTAGTAAAGTTACCGCCAAATGGATGGATAAAACCATTACAGGTAAGATTAGCAGCATTTCCATGGCAATGGATCAGGCTGCAAAAGCCTTCCGCGTAGAAGCCAGCTTCCCCGGACTAAAAAAAGACATCAGCTTCGGCATCACTGCTGAAATAGACATAGAAGTAATGGCCAAGCCCAAAGTAGTAGTAGTCGAACGTCAACACATGGTCTTGGAAAATGGCGATTACTTTGTGTGGGTTAACCAGGGTGATGTTGCCATAAAAAGACCCATCCAGGTAGGTTTGGACAATTCACTGGAATACGAGGTTGTAGAAGGTCTAAATCCTGGAGACGTCTTGATTACTGAAGGAATAAACATGTTAACTGAGAACGCTAAGTTACGCGTTATCGAATAGCTATTAAGGAACCAAGCTATGTTTTTGGCAAAATTATCCGTAGAAAGACCCGTAATGGTCACCATGGCCATCCTGGTCTTCGTTGTGTTTGGAATAATGGCCTACATCGGCATGCCGTTGAATCTCATGCCCGATGTAAAGCTGCCATATATTATTGTGCAAACTGTGTATCCAGGAGCTGGCCCCAGGGAAGTGGAAAGCCAAATCTCCGATCGGGTAGAAGAAGCCGTAGCCACAGTTAGCCAGATTGATTACATTCAGTCTTACTCCATGGAGAGTGTATCTTTGGTTTTTATCGCATTTGAATTGGGTAAAAACGTGGATATCGCCAATCAGGAAGTAAAAGACAAGGTAGATGCCATACTGAGAGATTTCCCGGATAACACCGAGCGTCCAGTAATTCAGAAGATAGATATAAATGCCTTCCCGATTATGGACTTGGTGCTAACGGGCAATATGGATGGACGAGAACTTTATGAATTGGCAGACAACAAGCTAAAAGACCAGCTTGCCCAAATCCCCGGTGTGGCTCAGGTATCACTGGTTGGGGGAGCAAAGCGTCAAATTGATGTGCATCTGTCAGATCAGGTTGTGTTTCAGAATAAAATATCACTTTCTCAGCTTAGCGGCATATTGGCTGCGCAAAACCTCGATATGCCGGTTGGAAGCTTTAAAAGAGGCACTCAGGAATATTCAGTACGCCTGAAAGGCGAGTTTCAAAGCGTTAACGAAGTGATGGATGCAGATATCCCCACCGCTTTCGGAGTAAAGAAGCTGTCTCAATTAGCCACAGTATCCGACGCCAGTGAGGAAGTGCGCACAAAAGCTGTGTACTATAATGTTCCCAAGAAGTATGAAGATAACAACATTGTAAAGCTGTCCATCACCAATGCATCTGATGGTAACGTAGTTAGCATCGCTCAGGCAGTAACCAAAAAGATGCCGGAGCTAAACAAGGAACTTCCACAAGGAGTGAAACTGGAGATTATCAGGGACGACAGCACCTTCATCAAGGATACTGTGAGAGGAACACTGAACAACATTATCATGGGTATCTTCCTTACAGGTATCATCTTGCTGCTGTTCTTGCATGATTTGCGTTCAACGCTTATCGTTGCACTATCCATGCCCTATTCAATTATATCAACCTTTATGCTGATGCAGATTGCTGGCTTTACCATGAACATGCTTACCATGATGGGCTTGTCTACCGCTGTAGGTATTCTAGTTACAAACTCAGTGGTAATCTTAGAGAACATATTCCGTCACAAAGAAATGGGAAACTCTCGAAAGGAAGCTGCCGATAAGGGTACTT
>DIMZ01000038.1:1907-5215 GCA_002425825.1 Cloacimonetes bacterium UBA5553
TGCAGAAATAACCGTGGCAGTTATGGCGTCCACACTAACCAACATAGTGGTGTTTTTACCAATCGCCATGATGGGCTCAATGATTGGTCAATTCTTCAAGGAGTTTGCGTTAACCGTTACCTTCGCTACAATATTCTCGTTGGTTGCCTCATTCACGGTTACACCCATGCTTGCCTCCCGCATCCTGCCAGAGAACAAAAAGATCAGCCGCTGGGGCTTGAAATTTGACAGTTGGTTCAATAAGTTTGAGCTCATTTACTCCCGTTTCTTGAGTTATGTGCTAAAATCTAAAAAACGGAGCGTTAGTATCGTGCTTGGCACCGTTTTAGCACTTATAATCAGCGCGGGATTGGCATCCTTCATCGGTATGGAGCTATTCCCAGTTATGGATCAGGGTAATGTTACCATATCTGTGGAAATGCCTCAAGGCTCTAATCTTGAACAATCGGCAAAGGTGTTAAAAGAGATTCAAGACATTGTGGTTACGCACAAAGAAGTGCAACATGTTGTTACCAGCTTGGGCTCGCAAGGCTTCATAGACTCCGGCACCAATCTTGCCAGCATGGATTTAAAACTGATTGATGCTTCCGAGCGGAACATGAATACCGTAGAAATGGCTGATAAACTTACCAAAGAGCTTGCCGGAGTACCGAACGCCCGTATAAAGGTTAGAAGCGTTGCCTCAATGGGCGGAAGAAGAGCACCCGTAGAGTTCTACTTGCAAGGTCAGGACAACGAAAGATTGGAACAGATAAAACAAGAGGTGTATGATGCTATCAAAGACGTTCCCGGGCTGGTGAATCTTGATACATCAACCAGAACTGGCAGATTGGAGCTTACTTTATACCCTAAGCGCGATCAATTGGCATCAATCGGAGCCACTGTTTATGACCTGGCTATCGCCATGCGTTCGGCTGTGGAAGGTATTGTAACTACCCAATATCGCGAAGCTGGACAGCAGTATGCNNGGTTATTAACGGGCAGAGCTATCTGGTTTCACAATTTGCAGACATCAGGTTTGCTCCTGGAGTAAACAAGATTACTCATCATGATCGGTTCAAATCAATTGTGTTTACCGCTTCCATTGCCAGCGGTTACCCCCTGGGAAACATAACCTCGGAGATAAACAAACGGCTCGATAACTATAATTTCCCCACCGGCTACCGCTACGTTTGGGGCGGAGATGCAGAAATGATGACCGAGACGTTCGTAGAAATGCTGCGCACCTTCGTTCTAGCCATTCTGTTAACCTACATGTTGCTGGCAGCTATACTGGAAAGCTTTGCCCAACCGCTGTTGATTATGGCAACCGTGCCCATGGCATTAATCGGTGTTATTCTGGCATTGCTACTAACCCGCCTGTCCCTAAACATCATTTCTATGATGTCTATCATTATGCTGGTTGGCATTGTGGTGAATAACGCTATATTAATATTAGACTACGTTAATCTAAAACGAAGAGAAGGATATAGTGTGCACGATGCCCTGTTGGAAGCAGGAGAGCTAAAGCTGAAGCCGATCGTGATGTCTACTCTGGCTATCATCGCTGGTATGATTCCCATGGCACTGGGTACAGGTGGTTCTGGCAAAGAGATATATCAACCAATGGGTATTGTTTCTATCGGTGGTTTAATTGTATCCACCTTCCTCACTCTGGTGATAATTCCTGCCTTCTACTTCCTTACAACCAAGAATATTCATAATAAATAAACAGATTAAAGAGGTAACAAATGGCAATCGACAGAGAAAAACTGGAATCCGTACTGGACAAAATCAGACCGGCTATCCAATCCGATGGTGGTGATGTGGAACTTATCAACATCCGCGAAGACAACGTTGTTGAAGTGCGTCTCAAAGGTGCATGCAACGGCTGCCCCATGGCAACACTAACACTGAAAGCTGGTATTGAACGCATCGTAAAGGAAGAAATTCCCGAAGTAGTAGAAGTTATATCTGTATAACATAAACTAATATCAAATCAATAACAGGCAGGGGGGGTTAAGCTTTCTGCCTGTTTGTTTTATATAAAGGGATAGTGTGCGATACTCATCATACGAACAGCAATTCGTATCGGGATATCAACAGATATGCAATTGAACGTACTACTTGAGGTGGTTTTCGCTTGACAAGCATCCAGTAGTATTCACAATGAACATAATAGAAACAACTAAGAGGTTATCATGAAAAAAGCTCTATTGATCTCTGTGATCTTTTTGCTCCCCTTGCTGGCTTTCGCCGGAAACACGGGATTCCTGGCTAAGCTAAGTAAAAACTCCCTTCAAACTGCTCAAAACCGGTCATTTAGACTGTCGGAAGCGGTTCATTACGACTTTGAGGCAGACCAATGGCTACAAAACGAAAAGGAAGTGTACTACTACAATAGCAATAACAGCACCCAAATTGATTCCATCTTGTATCTGGCATACGATAACAACGAAAGAAACTGGACACCCTACATGGTTAAGCATGTCCAATATAATCCTGCCGGATAGATACTCTCAACTGTAACCTATTACATGTTTGGTGAAATGCAGATTCAATTCCAGCGCACCTTATCTGAGTATGACAACCAGAACAGGTTGCTTCATAACCATATGTTTATGAGCAGCTTGTGGTCAAGAGAAGAGACTCCGGTTCTAAGGAATCATTTCCACTATTCCGGCAATGCCCTAACCAGTCTGCACATGTTCGCAAATTGGGAAGAAACGGAATACATGCATTCTACCTTTACTGTGGATGGAGCGGGTAGAGTTATAGAAGAATTATCATTAACCTCACCAGATTCCACCCAATGGACTACTGATACTAAATTCGTAACCACATATCATCCCAGCGATACAACCACTGGCAGCAGCATAATCGAATGGGTTGCCCGCAATCTACCCGCACAAGATTTTAACAATGACGCTGGCCCCTTTGGTATGTTTGCACAAACCCTGGATTATGATTGGAATGGCACCGATTGGGACCCCTACGAAAAGGAAACCTATACTTGGAACAACAATCTACTGGTGAACATGCAAACAGATTTGTTCGAAGCAGATTGGACACCATACGAAAGAGAGATGTTCCTCTACGATAATAATGGAAACCGCATTGAGATGCAGACCCAGGACTACCTCGGTGGAGATTGGCTAAATAACGAAAAAACTACCTATAACTGGCAATCGGTAACATCAAATGACGATGTGCATATCCCCGCAATAGGCAACATAAGCCTGGTGGCTTATCCGCAACCCTTTGCCAGCAGCGTAAACATAAACGTTATCAGCGATAAAGCTGGCGAGGTGAAGCTAAGCATCCACAAC
>DIMZ01000004.1 GCA_002425825.1 Cloacimonetes bacterium UBA5553
TGTGGAGATTGAAACAGGTGCCGCAAGATTGGGATTCATCTGGAATTTGTAACCAACCTGGGGTTGAATGGGGTGGTTGTCTCCAAGCCATGTATCACTAACAACTTGTAGGTTTTGTGAAAGATGGTTCATTACCTTCCATTCTATTAGAGATATAATATCCTCGTCTTGCAAGGTGGATAATATCGTATAAGCCATATCTTCATCCCCATACAACCTGTCCAGTGAAGGAAAACTCATCCATTTAATGCCGTTTCTGTCATTCCCGGCTGGGAAAGTGTATGTCCTGATTTCGTGCGGATATGCGTCGTATTGCACGGCTCCGATGTCAGGACTGTCATTGTGATTTGAGGAGACCGGTCCATCGTCGTAACCTTTTAGAATACAGGGGCTACGCATGCCTTCATCCCACCTTAGCGAGTATGTGTTATTCTCTGAATCCAGTACGATGCCGGGGTCGCTAAAGCTAACATTTTCGCCAAACGACATCGATGTTGAGTTACTCAAAGTATTTCCAAAGTGTGAGTGAGTTATTGGAATTCTATCATCACCAGATAACACCACAGGAGTACCATCGGATTTACAGATGACAAAAACACCTGATGATGCGGATGTACTAAGGTTGTTTCGATATAGCTTAATTGAGTTTGTTTGAGATGTCCCTTCACTTCGTTGTAGTTCCACATTCACATCACAGTTTATGAAGCTGTTGCCTTCAATAAAAGCAGATACAAATCTAATAACACTTGTGTCGTTAGCAGTCAGTTTTATAGCAGTTAAGGAGTCATAAAAAGTATTAGAGTATATGTATGCAATAGCTTCAGCTGATACCGGATTATGAAGCACGACAGAAGGGCGTAGCCCGTCATAGCGTCCAGAAAAATTGTTGTTGGTGATCATGGCATTTGAGTATTCCAGATTTACATTTGAACTGATAAAACGATTATTGCTGACCACTACAGGAGGAAATGTGGAGGATAGGCTCCCCACACTAATAACCTCCAGACTCATATTTGTTATGTTGTTGCTAATGACGAATAACCTATTTAGTTTGATGCACTCAAGTGCTTTCACTCCGGTTCTGGTAGCATCTGCTGTCTGAAAGGTGTTGTTCTCAAATACTGCTTCAGAATCTAATGCATATCTCAACCATGTTGTTACTCCTAAGGAATCATTAATATGCTGTATGAAGGTCGAGTTTGAAACCTTTATAGATGTTATCGAGTTCAAGTCAATCTCAATGGCTCTGCCAGAATTGTTATTTAGGCAGTTTAGCATTTCAAATGACCCGAAATAATGATTATTCATAGAATCACCGACTTTAATCCCTTTATTGCCGATGCTCGCACCATTCCAAGTAATTGTAAGCCCTGATAGTTTCAATCTGCTTGTATAATAACCAGTTGCATAAATCACTGGCAATTGGGGGTTAACTCCTTTTATAATACACTCTTCAGCCTCCTCATACTTTTGAATAGTGATATCGGTTACATTACTACTGGTTCTGTAGTTCAAAGTTAAATGCTCAATATAGGTTCCTCCAAATACGTTGATAGTAAAAATAGCTTGAGAAGTTGTATCGCCCAGAGCGTAGTTGATTGCATCTTGAATGTGGGTGAAGGGATTGGTTAAACTGCCATCTGCCACCAGTGGGTTTGCTTCCCAGTTAACATACAGCTCATCAGCATAACAAGCTGAACAAAAACAAGCTATTAAAGAAATCAATATAACTAAACTCTTCAGGTATTTAGCTACATGCCGTCCCATCTGCAACTCAATTAAAGCCCATGAATTGGTTGTTTTCATAAATGTATTCTTCTTTAAGTTTACTTGATTGCAAGATATCTGCACTCACGCAAAGATGTCAATATATTTCGCTAAATACCCCATCATCGCCTACTACTGGTACGATTGTTACAGATCAAGCGCATAATGGCTGTAATATACCCCGATATCGGGGTTTAGGATTATAGGCGGTGGTTTCAACCACCGTATTGATAAATTGATCGGGAATTCATTCTGCAACCTCTCTCCCTCTCTAACCATCGACGCAGTCGATGGTTAGAGAGGGAGTGGGGACTAATACAAGGCGATGCTTTGGACAACTTTATACGTGGGATAAATCCCACGCCTATAATCCGACACCGGTAAAAACCGGTTTGTAAACACTGAACCCATTGGGCGATATAGCATTGCTGGGAAGTATGACAATATGCGCACGTTGAAGCCCGAAGGGATGGCACTAAACAGGTTGTTATCATAAATATGTAACATCTTTGCAGATACTATCTATGAGCTCGATTCCCGCCTCCCCTGACCTAAGCCATGTATCCTGCAAACATCCTTGTATTTTTCAACTTTCGTACCTGACTATATTTCAATAACTTCGCATATGCCTCCCGTGTCGCGATACGGGAGGCATATGGGTGGCACATCGGCGGCATATGCGCGGAGATTGGGACAGCAGCAAGGGTGAACTTGCTTTTTTACCAGCAACTTAGCTGCATTCTTCTGACATAAATAGTGCCTTGTATAGCTGTGGCACATTTCCCCTCTCGCTGTTGATTGTAAATCCAGCAAGGTTCAAGGCAGGTTGGTGCACGCTCGTGGGCTTTGCTATAGTCGCAGCCGGATCAGGATGGCTAAAACGCTGGTTATCACAATGCTGTAATAGTCTGTGGAGGTAGAAGATAAGCCATGCAGATTATGCGGTTAAGCGGGGAAATGATAAGTTTATGCTTGACAATTTTTCGCCCCTGAAAGGAAGTGCTCTCTAATATGTGATCCTAATTGGGGCATTAGCTCAGCTGGGAGAGCGCATGACTGGCAGTCATGAGGTCAGCGGTTCGATCCCGCTATGCTCCACCAAATATACCCCTTCACTATGCAGTTGCTGGTGAAGGGGATAATCTTTTAAGCATGAAAATTGCGAGGTATAACTCATGAAAGCTGCCACTCAGGAGCTTGTTTCCGCCATTACCAACAAGGCCAGAATTGCCCGACAGGCAATACTTACGATGACCACTCTTTCAGCTTCCGGGCATCCCGGCGGCTCGATGAGCACGATAGATATATTACTTAGCATATACCACAGCATTCACCACAATCCCGCCAATCCACAGCAGGCAGACAGAGACAGAGTTGTGGTTAGCAATGGTCACATTTCTCCCGCAGTCTATAGCACCCTGGGTATAATGGGATACTTTGAACTGGACAAGGCTATTGCTCAGTTCCGCCTGGCTGGCTCAATCTTCGAAGGACACATCGAGCGGGAAGTTCCCGGTGTGGAATGGAGCACCGGCAATCTGGGTCAGGGCTTGTCCGCAGCAGCGGGTATGGCACTTGCCTCTCGCATAAACAAAACTCCCTATAATGTTTACGTTATTATGGGCGATGGTGAGCAGCAAAAAGGGCAGCTTGGCGAAGCAAGACGCTTTGCAGCTAAGTATAAACTGAGTAACATCACCGCGATTGTGGATTATAACCAACTTCAGATTAGCGGTTCAATACACGACGTGATGCCCCAAAACATCCGTAAAAACTGGGAGTCCGACGGTTGGAAAGTAATAGAAACCAATGGTCACGACATTCCGCACATCCTTTCCTCACTTGCCGATGCACACAATTCCGAACAGCCAACCATGATTTTGGCACACACCATTATGGGCAAAGGCGTGGACTTTATGGAAAATAAAGCCAAGTTTCACGGCTCCACGCTGGATGATGCACAATTAGACGAAGCTTTGAAGCAGCTTTGTGTAGCTAACGAGATAAAGAAATACCGCAAGCTGCGCGCGGAGTTTAAACCACAAACACAGGAACACCAGCACTTTAGCCTTGAGCCAGATTTCACCTGTGGCAAGCCGGTGCTGTATGAAACAGACAACGATTGCCGTAGTGCTTGGGGAACAGCTATAGCTGATTTGGCAAGAATAAACGGAAACGCCAAAACGCCTTTGGTAGTAATCGATTGCGATTTGGCCGCCAGCGTAAAGACGGGTGAATTTGCCACCATCGCTCCCGATAACTTTATCCAGAGCGGAATAATGGAGCAGCATGCAGCCGTAATGGGTGGTGCGCTATCCAGCTGTGGCATTCAGACTTTCTGGAGTGACTTTGGTGTATTTGGCATTGCCGAAGTATATAACGCACAACGCCTTAATGATATAAACCATACCAACCTGAAAACCGTGGTAACCCACGTTGGTCTGGATGTGGGTGAAGACGGAAAGACCCATCAATGCATAGATTACATTTCACTGGCGCGGAATCTATATAACTTTAGGGTGCTGTGTCCCGCCGATGCGAACCAGACCGACCGCATTATAAGATGGCTGGCAAACAAATCAGGTAACTATCTTATCACCATGGGACGCTCGAAGCTGCCGATAGTGAAGAATGTAGATAGAAGCCCCTATTATGCTATTGATTATAACTTTAGCTACGGCACGCCTGATGTTTTGCGAGTGGGTAATCATGGCAGCTTATGGGTTTGTGGCACGCCTGTATCCCGCGCCCTGAAAGCTGTGGACAGCCTGCGTGAAGAAGGCATCTTTATAGAGTTGGTGTACGTTTCTGCCCCCTTGCATCTGGATGCAAAGCTGCTTACTGCTGCCGTCAAAACTGGGATTATCTTTAGCGTGGAAGACCACACCGTTAATGGCGGATTGGGCAGCATTATTGCCGATAATCTGGTTGCCAGCCGGCTTAGCTGTAAGCTGGTAAAAATGGGTGTGAAAGAATACGGAATGTCCGGCACGGTTGAAGACATCTACAAGTGGGCAGGCCTGGATACTGCTTCCATAATCAAAACCATTAAAGCGAGCCTGTAACGCAACATCATAGCCAAAAATTGGCATTGACAATATTGGGCAGTTGCTTAGACTGAATCTTTGTATATATTTGGAGGTTCAAAATGAATAAACTGCTCTGTATTGTTGTGTTTTTGGCTGTGCTAGTATTAGCCTTTGCCACCGAGCCGGAAGCGGGCAACACCTATGTCGCCACTACGAATATTGATATCAGCTTCCCCACTTATCTGGTTGTGATGAATAATTATAACCTGCAGCAAAACAATAATATGGAATATNNCTACTCGAAGGCATATAACAATAACTACCATTACAAACCAGATATTGCCAATTACATTAATGTGATGTCTATCAACGAGTTTAGCGTAAACAGACTACAAGGTAGTGATAACCAGATAGAGCTATTCAGAACCATAAACTCAGTTGGGG
>DIMZ01000093.1:0-3785 GCA_002425825.1 Cloacimonetes bacterium UBA5553
GTGCGGGGTGGAGACTATTCTGCCTATGCCGCAGCCAATTTTAACGTATATGGGGTGCGGAACTTCAGCAGTATTCCCATTAAGTCCATTCGCCATATATTAAGCCCCTCCCTTGGAGTAAATTACTCTCCTGATTCACGCAGCAATGCTGATTTATATAGCTTTGGCAGCGTTGGCGTGCGGAGTGGAGAGAAGGCATCTTCATTTAACTATTCCTTAGACCAGAAGTGGCAGCTTAAATACATACGCGGTGGTACAGAATATAAGCTAAACGATATATTTACCATGAATACCCGAGGCTCAGCAAACCTGTATAAAGCCGATAAGAAGTTTGGCAGTGTATCGCATAGCTTAAACTTCCGTCCGGGGAGCATCTCTTTAGGTAGCTTGGACGTAAATCCCGATAAGTTCAAGCTGGGAGACCTAAAATTGGGCTATTCGGCTCAGTTCAGTGCTCAACAGAATCCTTATAACGTTACTTGGAAAGAGCTGGATATTCGCAATCAGTACTTTACCCAAAGCATATCGCTGGGCGGAAGTGCACCATATAAGAGCTATTTCCCAAAGCCGCTTAACAAAGCTTTCAGCAGCTTCGAAGCGCCTGATAGTTTGGGTAATGATATAGACTTTTTCGACGATACCACAGCGGATAACAATTGGAGCATATCTGTGGCTCACAATCTGTATGCACCCAAGGACATATTTAAGGCTCAGAGCAGCAATATACGCCTTAGCTTATCGGCAAGGTTAACCGAGAACTGGGGATTAAGCTATAATAATTACTACAACATAAAGAGTAAGGACATGATATCACAGAGCTTTCACCTAACCCGCTTGCTGCATTGCTGGAAGATGGAGATATCCATAAACAGACGCAACGAGTATTGGGATTATCGCATTGTGCTGTTTAACACCTTGCTCCCAGATGCATTGAGGTTTCAAACACGTGATAGCAAAAAGTACTAACCGAGCCATATTTCTGGATAGAGACGGCGTGCTAAGCCCAGATGAATTCGGCTATATCAGCAATCCAGAGCAGTATCATCTATATCCCTACACCGGTGAAGCTTTGCGTTTACTAAAGAGCATGGGCTTTCTGCTGTTTGTAGTTACCAATCAATCGGGTATAGCTAGGGGTTATTTTGGCGTGGAACAGCTTGAAGCAGTTCTGAACCGGATGAAGAACCTGGTTGCCGAGCATGGAGTAGAGCTCGATGGTGTGTTCTATTCTCCGTATTTCAAGGAAGGTATTATTGAGCCATATAACATAGACNNAGACCATGAAGACCGCAAGCCGGGAATAGGCATGTTCAAGCAGGCTTCGCAGCGCTTCAGTTTTGATAAGCATCGGTCTTGGATGATTGGCGATAGGGCTACTGATATAGAATTTGGTAAGAATGCCGGACTGAAGACAATTCTGCTGTTAAGTGGAAATGGTTCAAAGGAATTTGCTGCCAGTTTGTCTGATGGCGCATTGAAGCCGGATTATATCTGCGAAAGCCTATTAACTGCGGCTGCCTTGATAAATAAGTATCAGTTATGAGCCCTGTCAGTAGTTATGGCATAATAAAGTTTAGTAAGTTTAATCACTCAGAACAGATAAAGGCTATAGATNNGAACTGGAGCTCTGCCTTTCGGACAGCGTTAAGTACCGGGCAGTTGTTGACAACATACTCGAACTGCTCCCTTTACTTAAGGGTGAGCTACCTATTAAGTTGCAAGCATTTGTACAGGCAATTAGCCATAATATGACTGCTCATGAATTATTGCAACCTCTTAGCGAGTACTTTTCTTTTTGCACTCGCAAAGACAATCAGCTTGCCATAAAAACCGGGGATGGACAACCTGATGATTTACCAGAACATAGTAACCGTGCTGCGGAGATAACTCTAGTATGTGATAACCTACGGTCTGTGTTCAATGTCGGCTCGCTGTTTCGCAGCGCTGAGTGTTTGGCAATTGCTGAAGTGCTGCTATGTGGTATCAGCCCTTTGCCCAGCCATCCTAATATGAGTAAAACGGCTATGGGAACGGAAACCAAAATTAAGTGGCAGCATTTTACCAGCACAGAGGATGCCATAAGCTATTGCCGGGAGAAAGGGCTTAACATCTACGCCTTGGAGACAGTATGTGAGGCAAAGTCTGTTTTTGAAACCACATTCACATTGCCAATGGCGCTGGTAGTTGGCAATGAAAGCCTTGGTATTAGCCCCGAAGTGCTAAGTATGTGTGATCATTATATAAAACTACCAATGCTGGGGTGGAAGAATTCGCTGAATGTATCAGTTGCAAGCACTGCAGCACTATTTCATATTGTATTTGGAGAAAAGCATGGATAATAAAGAATACTTCGAAAAGCTAAGCAATGAACTGAACAGCCATACNNAAGCCACTGTGGTGGCAAGCGATGGCTCTACACCCGCCAAGCCCGGCATGAAGCTTGCCATACCATTGAATGCTGAAGCTTTTGGCAATCTGGGTGGGGGAGAGATGGAGCACAAAGTTATAAATCTCGTGCGTACTGATAAGCCAACGAAAGCCCAGCTTTATAGTTTTAACTTGTCTGAAGGCGGGGCAAAGGCGGATTATAGCACCTCCATGATTTGCGGTGGGCAGGTAAGTGTATTTATCGAAGCGTTGCATTTAGCTCAAAAGCTGTTTATAATAGGTTCGGGACATTGCGGAAAGGCATTGGGACACCTGGCAAAGCTGGCAGGATTTTGCGTTTGCCTGATAGATAACCGACCTGAGATAATAGGAACAGACCTCAGCCAATACAGCCATAAAGCAGTTCTCCACGACTACAATGGTCTGGCAGAGGTGATAGACTTTAGTGACTCGGCTTATGTGGTAATCATGACACATGGACACTTGCACGATAGGGAAGTGCTGCAACAATGTCTAAGGCAAGAAACAGCCTATTTGGGCATGATAGGCAGCAAGACCAAGGTGGCTCAGACCTTTGCTACCCTAAAGCAGCAGGGCTTTAGTGATGATGAGCTATTAAAGTGTCACGCCCCCATTGGGCTGGCAATAAATTCACAAACTCCCTATGAGATTGCTGTAAGCATCATGGCGCAGATTATTGCCCATAGAAACAAGGACAGGGGAAGAGAAGCTTAAGCGTTGTAAGCATTAATCAACCATAATAAAAACGGGTGAGGAGCAATCTCCATCACCCGTTGATTGTTGTTCTTTAATATCTATTCGAAGCGCAGGATAAGGAAGGATGGCTGCTTGTTGGTGTCCAGCACATAGAGGCGGATGGTTTTGCGCTTCTCTTTTTCCATGTTGGTTTTGGCATCTTCGATTGCGGTGCTGAATTCTTTGGGGCTGTTTACTTCCACACTGTCGATGCTGAGAATAACGAAGCCTACTCTCAAGCCAGTCTGTGCAGCGGGTGAATTTGGCTCAACTTTGCTTACTACAACGCCTTTTTCACTGGTTACGCCAAGTCGCTTGGCTACTGCACTGTCTACTGCTTCAACGCTTATTCCTGTTGCCACTCCGCTCTTGTTTTCGCCTGTTCCAGCCACTGTATCATCCGGGAAGGCTTCCAGCACTATCTTAATGGTTAATTCTTTGTTGTTGCGGAATACTTTGAAGGGAATTAGTTGTCCAACTCTTGCGGTTGCTACGGCTATTCTGAATTTGGGCACGGAAGCTATTCTCTCGCCGTTTATTTCCAGGATAATGTCTCCAATCTGGATACCTGCTTTCTCTGCAGGTGAGTCTTTTTCTACTTTGGACACAAGCACTCCGGAAACTTCCTTCAGGTTGAATGA
>DIMZ01000093.1:3823-6842 GCA_002425825.1 Cloacimonetes bacterium UBA5553
TTCAGGTTGAATGATTCCATGAGGTCGGGAGTTATCTCCTGCGGCATAATGCCAATGTATGCTCTGGTTACTTTACCGCTGGCAACGAGGTCTTCCACTACTCTTTTGGCAAGGTTGATAGGAATGGCAAAGCCAATACCAACATTTCCGCCATTATTACTGGCGAGGGCAGAGTTGATGCCGATTACTTCACCTTTAATGTTCAGAAGTGGTCCGCCGCTGTTACCGCTATTAATGGCAGCATCGGTTTGAATAAAATCTTGATATATTGGCGAATTAGTGCCCAGGTTCAGATTTGCACGGCTGGTAGCAGATATTACACCAAGTGTAACGGTTCTATCCAGTCCTTCGCTGAAAGGGTTACCAATGGCTATAGCCCACTCACCTATCTCCAGTTTTTCGGAGTCTCCCAAAGGAGCTACAACGGCTTTCTCACCCTCTTTCATGGTAATTTTTATAACTGCCACGTCGGTATTGGGGTCTAACCCAACTATAGAGGCAGTATAGGTTACTTTATCGGCCAGAGTAACGGTGATGGTTCCGTCTCTGCCTTTTTCCACCACATGGTTATTGGTTAAGATAAATGCTTCACGGGTAGAGGGATTGTATTCGTATATAAAGCCGCTTCCCATAGAAACCACAGGGCGAGATTGCTGACTGGGTGGTTGGGGAAAGAACTGGCGAAAGAAATCATCATCAAAGAAAGGATTGCGGTAGTTTTGCACCACTACTTTGGACTCAACTCGAATCTGAACTACAGCTTCACGAACACTTTTTACCACCTGCACAACCGGACNNGGCGAAGTGGCATCGATCATTGGTACTTTGGCATTTGCACAGCTGGTCAAGCTAAGTGCTATGATTGCCAAAACTATGGGTTTCCACATCTTCATAGTATTTCTCCTAAATGTTATTGCGATGTTTGGACTTAAAATACAAAAACAAGCTCGGGAAAGCCCCGTTTATCAAGGTAATATAGAGACAATTTATCCAATATTGGGCTCTTAGTCAAGAACAATGTTGCTGTAGCTAAGATCAGCGAACTGATGCTCCCTACTTGATACGAGTGATTTTTCTTACAAAGTGTTGTTTCGTATTGTCATATCTAATTATATATATACCATTTGGCATCTCTGTTCCGTTGGCGTCTTTTCCATCCCATGCAAAGGTAATTTCTCCCTGGGATTTGCTTGAGTTTAGAAACTCACGCACAAACTGACCTTTGATATTGTATATGCACAAGTTCACTATTTCGGCCTTGGCTATGGAAAGTACTATGTTTGTTTCTGTGGTGAAAGGATTGGGAAAGACTCTAGATAGTATAGATGGTATCATTGAAGCCGTTTCATCATTATTGTCGGCATATGACAGGTTGTGGATATTTAACCCACCAGATAGATTTGCTGTATACAAAATATTACCGTTTATACACTNNAATTCCATGCTATTGATGATAGCAATGTCGGAGAATGGGTTTCACTTATATCATAGCTTCGGATTTCATTCCAATGCTTATCTGATATGAAAAGCCTGTCACCATGAACAGAGCAAATGTCTATATAGCTATTTGGATAGGGCATTACATTGCCAACAAACGCAGGATTCTCGGGATTAGAAACATCAATAATCTGAAGGCCATCTCCTCCACTTGCAATATAGGCGGTATTGCCGACTACGGTAACTGAGAATGCTGAGCCTAATGTATTGTAAGAGCCTATTAACATCGGTGATTGCGGTGTGGAAACATCAATGATCTGCAGGCCATGACCATATACAGCCACGTAGGCAAGGTCGCCAATAACGTCTACAGATTGTAATATATTGGGTGCATAGTACGTTCCTAAAAGCAATGGTGAATGTGGTACAGAAACATCAACTATATGTAAGTCAGAATAATCTGCCACAAATGCAGTATTACCTACAACTGCAACTGAATGAACCCATCCGTTAGTATCATATGAACCAATAAGCATGGGTACTGAGGGGGAAGAGATATCAATGATCTTTAGACCTGCACCACCGTCTGCCAGAAAAGCATTACTACCCACAATGGTCACTGATGTCGAAACACTTAATGAATCAATGGGATTAAAAGAACCTATGATTAATGGGTTTTGTGTATTCGTAACATCAAAAATGTGTAAACCCTCATTCCCTGATGATACATAGGCTATACTTGCCATAACGCTTACAGCCCACGCACCACCAGGAGTTACATGAGAACCTAGGCTTGTTACACTCTGTGGATTGCTAACATTCAGTATCTGTAAGCCTGCATTGTTGGCTGCCACATAGGCGGTATTGCCCACTACTGTAACCGATCCTGCATAATCAGGAGTATCATATGTGCTAATCAAAAAAGGTGTTTGAGGTGTAGATACATTAATAGCCTTCAGTCCAAAATACCAGTCGGCTACATATGCTATGCTCTCCACAACTGAAACCGATGTGGATGTTCCCGGCGTATCATATGAGCCTAAAGATAGTGGTGATTGGGGTGTGCCAACGTCTATGATCTGAAGACCTGCTTCTCCGTCTGCCACATAGGCAATACTTCCCACCAAAGTAACAGACTTAGCTTGACCGGGAGTGTCATGCGAGCCTAAAAGCAATGGGTTGTGGGGATCTGAAACATCAATTATCTGCAGACCAGCTTCTTCGCTTGCAACGTATGCAATACTTCCCTGTACAGATACCGCTCTGGCTGTTCCAGAGATATTACTGGTAGCAAGATGTACCGGAGACTGTGGTGAAGAAACATCAATGATTTGCAGGCCTGCTAAAGAATCTGTTACATAAGCTGTACTACCAACTACACTAACAGAGTAAGCATCACCTAAAGTAATGTAATAGCCAACTGGCAAAGGATTTTGAGGGTCGGACACATCAATAATTTTCAAATTAGATACGTCTGCAACATAGGCCGTCTCGCCTAAAACTACTACCGAAAGTGCATAGTAAGTTATACAAGAACCTAAGAGAATTGGGGCTTGCGAATTAGAGATATCTATGATCATTA
>DIMZ01000093.1:6868-10080 GCA_002425825.1 Cloacimonetes bacterium UBA5553
AACCATTTGAGCCGTCAGCAACATAGGCTATGTTGCCAACAATAAAAACTGATTTCGCTACCCCAGGGGTATCAAAATCGCCCAGTTTGTGATACACTGAGCTAAGCGATATAAATAAAAATAAAAAGACAATGGACAACAATATCCTTTTCATGTGACTACTCCTTTTCTGTTTGTTTGAAAGAGCATATTCTTCATGTACATTTAATAGTACATGTCCTGCAATCATAACATAACCATCTACTTGCTGTATTTACGACCATGAGCTACTTGTTCTCAACGTTTAGCACATCCGGCTTGAGTGTCAAGAAATTTGTTGGTACAATTTTGAAGGGCATGTTTCAGCAGTGGTTATCAGCAAGATTGACAGAATTACAATGCCTTACATATTTGCATTCATGAATAGCGAAAACCAAATCAATACATCTGGTATATCCCAAAATGTGAAGTATCTAAAGGGAGTGGGGGAGCATCGTGCCCGCTTACTGGCTAAGCTGGGGATTAAGACCATACAAGAATTAATGGAGCACTTTCCCAGGGCATATCTATCCCGAAAGCTAAATCCCAGTCTCGGTGATATTAAGCCAGGAGACTTGCTTGCCTTCACGGCACTTATATCCTGGACGGATATACGTTCCACTTCCAAAGGCAAATCAATTCTCAATGTTGGTGTTAGCGATGGCAGAGTAGCGCTGATATGCTCCTGGTTTTCCTATCCCAAAGTATATGAACAGCTTTTCCAGCCCGGTAAGATGGTTTGGCTAAGCGGAGTGTTATCAGAATACAATGGCCAAAACCAGCTTATGCATCCAGAATTTGAGTTTATCGATGATGAAGGTGAAGGCTCTGGTGGATTCTGGCGGGATCGGGATATCTTGCCGGTTTATCCTTTAACGGAAGGGCTTACCCAAAAGGTGATGCGCTCCCTTGTTCTAAATGCCTTNNTTGTTACCGGATAGTATTCTGGCTAAGCACAGCTGTCCTCCGCGCAAGGCAGCCCTGCAAAAGATGCACTTCTGCACTAATCCCGCCGAAGTTATTGATGTACGCAAGCGTTTTGCTTATGAAGAGTTATTTTTCACGCAGGTACTATGGGCGCGGCATAAAACTTTCCACGCAGAAAAGGCGGACGGCATAAATTTTGAAAACAAAAAGCAGCTAACCACAGCTCTGTATCACAAGCTGCCTTTTACGCTGACGGGAGATCAAAAAGCTGTGCTACGTGATATCTTTGCCGACATGTGTTCTACGGTGCAGATGAGCAGGCTTTTACAGGGTGATGTGGGCAGTGGCAAAACTGTGGTTGCATTGTTTGCGATGTTGCTTGCCGTGGAAAATGGCTATCAGGCAGTTATGTTAGCCCCAACTGAGATTTTGGCAGATCAACACTATGAGACAATAAGCAGTCTACTGGCAGGTATGGACGTGCATGTATCTATCTTAAAGGGCGGTAACTATAAAGGTAAAAATCAGATAAAGGACGACATAGCCGGGGGAAAAGCATGTATTGTAATCGGTACTCATGCCCTGCTGCAAAAAGACGTTGAATTTGCACGGCTGGGGCTGATTTGTGTGGATGAGCAGCATCGTTTTGGTGTAGAGCAGCGCGCAGTTTTGGCAAGAAGAGCGCATCATCCAGATTTGCTATATCTATCTGCCACACCCATTCCGCGCTCATTGGCAATGACCGTGTTTGGCGATTTGGAGGTTAGCCGCATAGCTGAGCTTCCGCCCACCCGAAAGCCCATACAGACAATGGTTCGCTCTTCCACAAAGATTCAGCTTGTTTTCGATGCTGTAGCTAAAGAACTTCAGCAGGGCAGGCAGGTGTATATCGTATGCCCTCTGGTGGAGGAATCGGACAAACTCGACTTGCTGGATGCTCAGCGTTTGTATGATTACATCTCCAAAAAGGTATTTAACGCCTACCCATGTGCCCTGCTGCATGGGCGTATGAAAGCTGTAGATAAAGACGAGATTATGCTAAAATTCAAGGCTAAGGAATACATGCTGTTGGTGTCCACTACCGTTATCGAAGTGGGCGTTGATGTTCCCAATGCCAGTGTAATGATAGTGGAGCATGCCGAGCGCTTTGGTTTAGCCCAGCTTCATCAGCTTCGGGGTAGAGTTGGCAGAGGTAGCCAGCAATCTTACTGCTACCTTATTGAGCATCAACCTGTTGGCAAGATTGCCCGTGAACGGTTAAATACTATGGTTCGCACCAATGACGGCTTCGTAATAGCGGAAAAGGACCTGGAGCTACGTGGGCCAGGCGAGATATTTGGGCATGAGCAGTCCGGCATGCCTCAGTTTCGTTTCGCGAACATCATTCGAGATCAGGCTTTGCTTGCCGAAGCCAGAAATGATGCATTTGCGATAGTTCGCGATGATCCCCAGTTCACCAATCCCGAACTCGAATCTTTAAAGACTGCCTACGAGCGTATATATACCAAAAAGGAAGAGCTAATCCTATATTGAAAATCCTTTAACCAATTACTAATGAATTACGGATGAAATACGCATCTCATTAGTAATTCATCCGTATTTCATTAGTAATTCTTTCGAGAAAGCCAGCAATTACGTATAGCATATCAATGACAAAGCCATGTGTAGGAGCCACAATTTGCTTGACCAAGATGTAACACTTGGGCTAATAGCTTCAAAACTATATTGGAGCTATAGATGAAATTGTTAATACTTATTCTATTAATGCTTAGCCTTGGAGTTGCTATATGGAGCGAGAACAAAATCGAAGGCACGCAAAGTATTATGGGTGAAAGCGCTGATGCAAACACGCAGTATGAAAAGGCAATGCGCTATCATTTGGGACTATTTACCGGCAAGAACTACAAGGAAGCCTTCAAATGGTTCTCATTGGCTGCAAATCAAGGGCATGCCATATCTCAGAACTTTGTTGGCATGTATTATGCCAATGGATTGGGAGTGGATAAGAACCCCACAGAGTCAGTTAAGTGGTTTCGCTTATCCGCCGAACAAGGCTTGGACAAAGCTCAGTATAACTTAGGGCAAAGCTATTTTGAGGGCGCAGGGGTAGAAAAAAGTTATGTGGACGCAGTAAAGTGGTACAGGCTTGCTGCTGCCCAGGGACTTGCTTCTGCACAATACAATCTGGGGCTTTGTTACTACGCCGGTGAAGGCGTTAATAAGGACATAACGGAAGCCATCAGGTTAATCAGGCTTGCCGCACTTCA
>DIMZ01000179.1:0-8441 GCA_002425825.1 Cloacimonetes bacterium UBA5553
GTGGGATTATATGATATGCAGCAAGGATGCATAAGCCCATGAAACAGCATATACTAAGCGAACTAATAATATACAAAATCTTTCCGCTTGACAAATTTATGCGGATAACAAATCTATGCAAATCAAAGGAATGCACGAGAAAAAGGGGGCTTAATGCAAAGAAGACATAGGCTACTTAGGCTGAAATTTGAATCGATAACAAACAGAGATAGTAAATGCGAAAATATGCATAATATAAGCGAGGGCAATTATGACTAGTACTTTAGATTGCGCAACTACACTCCTTAGAGCGTTTCTGGAATCTAAACTTCCTGCATTGAGCGATAACTGGTGGCTAGACATGGTTCTTTCTGTATTGAATCCAAGACAGAAAGACATATTACTCAAAGCAAAGGATACAACACTGGATGCGCTTGATCTTGCTGCTCTGCTTCGGATATTTGATCATAATTGGGTCCGCATATCTGCGAGCATGGGGTATGAGTTTGAGCAAAAGCATTATCTTAAGGAGATGATTTCAATTCGCAATCGTTGGGCGCATAGAAACAGTAACCCTGTCAGCTACGATGATCTATATCGTGACCTGGATACCATACAGAGATTCCTTAAGATGATAAATGCAGACAATATANNCATCCAGCAACAGAAGCAAGAAGTTTTCCACGGAAACAATATAGATAGTGATAAACCAGCATACCAAAAACCAACAACTGGGTTTCAACAAGGCCAGATTGTACGATTGAAATCCTCACATGATAAGCATTATGCTATTGTAGATATTTTTCGCAGTGAGCCTGAGAATAGGATCGATGTTTTCGGAGAGGGTGGTCCTCAAAGCTTTTATGAATCGCAGTTAGAGGCTATTCCGCAGAGAACGTTAAAATACATGAATCTTGAGGAATTTAATGTAGCTATATCTGCACTTCAGATCAAGCAGCCCAACCTATCAACTCTATACTCTTTGAATTCTGCCAGAATAGACTACGTTCCCTACCAGTTTCGGCCTGTACTGAAATTCATCAGGTCAGATCGTCCCAGGCTCTTAATCGCTGATAGTGTTGGCGTTGGAAAGACCATAGAGGCCGGGTTGATACTTAAAGAACTACAAGCAAGAAGAGAGCTTCAATCGGTATTGATTATCTGTCCCAGGCCTTTGGTGGCAGAGAAGAAGTGGCTCACCGAGATGAAAAGATTCGATGAGACATTTCGACAGCTAGACGGTAAACAGCTAAGGCTCTGCATTAATGAATGTGATCTCGATGGTGAATGGCCTCAAGATTACAGAAGATCAATCATCCCATATTCATTGTTTGATGAAACCCTGCTTCACGGAGAAAACAAGCGAGGCAAAAAGAGACTTGGTCTACTAGACTTGGACCCTCCACCACACTTTGATCTGATCATAGTGGATGAAGCGCACCATATCAGGAACACCAGTACATTTACTAATCAGATAGTAAGCTACCTATGTAACAATGCAGATGCTGTGGTTTTTCTAACCGCGACACCAGTGCAGACGAAGAGTGAAGATCTCTTCGTATTGTTGAACACTCTCCGTCCTGATCTGATTATTGACCGTAATAGCTACAGAACGATGATGGAACCCAATCAATTCATCACACAAGCCGTGAAATGTATTAGGCAAAACAAGCCTGGCTGGCAGGAGCGAGCAACGGAGGCCTTAGTTCAGATCATAACGACCGAGTGGGGGCGTTTAATTGCCCAGAATAATCCCATGTACAAGTCTATACTTGAGGGTTTGAATGAAGACCCGATGACTAATGAGCAAAGGGTAAAGTTGATATCTCAAGTTGAGGATTTGCATACATTATCAGGAGTGATTAACCGAACCAGAAGAAGGGATATAGGTAATCTGGTTATCCGAAAACCAGAGACTGTGATGGTTCGTTTTACTCCAGAACAGGCATTGATCCACGATGAAATGCTGAATATTCAGCGGAGAATATTGGAACAAACGAGTGGTAATGTATCCATCAATTTCCTAATGTCTACTATTCGCAGACAGGCAGCAAGTTGCATTTTTGGTTTGTTACCATTGTTAAAGGATATCTTGAATCGTAGACTGGATGAAGCATTGTGGGATGATCTATTTGACTTCATGCCCGATGTTGAAGCAATCCAGAGCATAAAAGCCGATGTTAATGCGCTACTAGATCTGGCTTCGCAAGTATCGGGTAATGATCCAAAACTGGATGCTTTGGTTGGCGTGCTGAAGGGAAAGCAGTCCCTACCCAATAATAAGGTTATGGTTTTCAGCAGTTTCATCCATACCCTAAGGTACCTCCATAAACACCTGCAAAGCACCGGAAATCGGGTAGGGTTCATTCATGGTGGGGTTGATGATGAAGATCGTCTTGAGCTGCGCAGAAGATTCCAATTGCCCAAACAAGAACAGGATAGTCTGGATGTGATGTTGTTCTCTGAAGTGGGATGTGAAGGTCTCGACTACCAATTCTGTGATACAATGGTCAACTACGATCTTCCATGGAATCCCATGCGGATCGAGCAGAGAATTGGTCGCATAGATCGTAAGGGACAGATGAGTGAAAAGGTGCTGATTTACAACATGATCACCGAGGGAACTATCGATGACGATATCTACAATCGTTGTTTGCTGCGAATAGGCATATTTGAGCATTCGATTGGCGATTCTGAAGAGATATTGGGAGAATTGGCTCTATCAATCAAGAATATTGCTGAAAACTTAATGCTAACTGATGAGGAAAGAAAGATCATGCTTCAGCAGTTAGCTGACAATAAATTACGCAAGATGCTGGAAGAAGAGAAACTGGAACAGCAGCAATACGAGCTATTCGGTATCGAAGTTCCCACGAAGCAAACGGAACAAGATATCAAATCTGCCAGTAGCTATTGGCTATCGCCGAAAATGTTGGAACACATGATAAAATCCTACCTTAATCAAAGATTAGGATCACAGCAGCCTTACATACTTGGTGAAAAAGAGCCAAAGACCTTGCGATTATCACAAGAAGCCAGAAGCATTTTGCTTAGCGATTACCAGGCATTGAAAATTAGCATCTCTGCTCCTGGTAGAGCTTGGGAAAAATGGCTCAAGGAGGCTAATCCCCATCTGAGCATTACATTCAATACCGAATATGCGAGTGAAGATACTAAGGTGTTTTTAATCAATGCTATGCATCCGCTCGTGAAACAAGCAGCTCATCATATTGATAGCTTTGATTTTCCTTATACTGAGCTGCAAGTCACTGACTCTGATGTCCCTTCCGGAGATTACGACTTTGTGATTTACAAATGGGGAACACGAGGTATCAGAAACGACCTTTCTCTAATGCCAATTTGCTCAGATCCGAGAGTGGGCACCCAACTGATTAATCTGATTGAAAGAGCATCTGACAGCCAGAATAAATCGGAACCAAAGCTAAACCATTGGGATCATCTTGAATCCCGACATTATGAACTTTGGAAAGAAGAAAAGCACAGGCACATTGATCGAACCAAAGAGCTTGCCGAGTATAAAAAGCAAAGCTTGAAGACCAGTCATCAAGCAGTAGTGGCATCAATTACCGATAGAATGGAGCAAGTATCCGATGAGAAGATCTTGCGTATGTATAAGGCGCAACTGGCCTCATTGGAGGCTGCATACGCCAGGAACATTCAAGCCCTGGACATTGCTGTGGAGAAAGCAGATATCGTATCCACTCCTGTTATGTATGGCATCATCAGAGTAACCAAGGAGGTGTCGTAGGTGAGCCAAAGAATTCTTGATCTTATTGAACGCCGCAAGAGATGGATTGCGATCAACCAAGAAAATGGTTTTGAAGAAGGTATTAAAAACCTTCTAACCGATTTGTATCCAGACAGTGCCCATTTTGTTTTCGAATTACTACAAAATGCAGAAGATGCAAAGGCAACAGTGGCAATATTTAGACTTCTTAATAACAGTTTAGAATTTGAGCATAATAGCAGCCGTCTCTTCTCAATAGATGACGTAGAATCTATAACAAGCATAGGCAGAAGTTATAAAAAAGATGATCCAACGAACATCGGAAAGTTTGGAGTCGGATTTAAATCTGTTTACTCATACACGTTAACCCCTGAAGTGATTTCAGGCGAGTATCATTTTCAAATACATGATTTAGTCGTCCCGCACATTGTTGGACTTGATTCGATAGGAGTTAATCAGGACTTAACAAGGATAACTATTCCATTCAATAATCCCAATAAGACATCCGAAAACGCTGTTACAGAAGTACAAACTTTACTCAACACTTTGAATGAAAGCAGTTTATTGTTTCTGGAAAGCATAACAAAGATCGAATACAGTTTACCCAATGGGCAAACAGGGTATGTAGAAAGAGAAGACGGTGACGATCATCTAGTGCACATAAAAACTGTTATGACAAACGACACAGAACCTAACGTAGTATCTTATTATAAGTTTAACAAAGCCGTTGAAGTTCCAGATGAAAAGAGATGTACAAAGCTCTGTAACATCTCCATCGCTTATAGGGTAGAACAGACATCAACTAACGAGAAAAGTAACTATGATATCGGATGGAAGACAAAGCAAATTGAACCTGGTAGAGTTTGTATATATTTCCCAGCAGAAAAAGAAATCTCTAACTTAAAATTCCACATAAATGCTCCATTTGCCTCTACTGTTGCACGAGATAGCATTCGAGACTGTGAGGAGAACAAATCACTCAGAGATCAGATTGCTGCCTTAGTAGTTGAATCCTTATTTTTCTTGCGTGACAATAACCTTTTAACTGTCGATTTCCTCTCAGTGCTACCCAACAGTAAGGATGATTTACCTTCATTTTATCGACCAATACTAAGTAAGGTAGTCGATGCGTTTAAAAACGAAGATTTAACACCGATGAAGATGGGTGGACATGCTGCAGCTTCTGGGATTTTCAGAGGAACTGCTCAGCTTTCATCATTGCTGACAGATGAAGATCTGATAGTATTGTTAAATGACGACTATACAACTCCAATGTGGGTTGCCAATGCTCCCTTGAGAAATAGTAGATCCGATGACTTTTTGTCCATGCTGGAGATAAACGAATACAAAGTTAGTGATTTTGTAACTGCACTATCCGATATGCCTAGCCATATATATGAATGGATTATCGCGATTGGATTTGAAAGGTTGATTATGATATACTATTTCTTGGCTAAACTGAGAAAGGAACCTGAAGCACTTGACTTAAAAAAATCCAAAATCGTACCTATAGAGGAAGATGATAGAGTCATCTTTTCTTGTGTCGACATTCAGCCTATATACTTGGAAGCAACTAAGCATGATATCGAGGTACTAAAGGAAAAACCAAGTTGCATCAAAGTCCCAGTGCGCTTCTTGGATAAGCAGTTTTATGATCTGATAAAAAATAAAGACGACNNACGACATCATTGAATGGCTAAAAGATGTGTTGTTTGTTCATCCATTTAGCCTAGAAAAATATGCACTCGACACAAATAAGTGGTTTTGTGCTAACCATAATAGCTTAACTGATGAGCAATTTATTGAAACTTCAAACTACATTCTTGATCATAGCAGTAACGACACACAATTAATTGATTTCCCGATTCTCCTCAGTGATGGGCGGCGTATGTTGTTCTCAAACGGCAAGTCTTTAGTTCAGGAGTTGGTAACTCCATCAGGCCTAAACCAAGAATCTGGGTGGCAGTTAATCTTCTCAAGCCAAGATGATCGAAAGCACTTTCTTATCCTGTCTGATCTTTACATAAGTGATAAAGAAAAAGCACCGAAGATCGTTACCTTCACCAAAGCGACACGAAATCCACCTTTGTTTAAGGCTAAACACTATCCACAAAGAGGAGGATTGTTAGTATGGAGGAATAACAGCGACTATTCAGATAGTGAGAAAAAGCTTCTGGATACTGCTTATCAAGGCTCTGCAGTCAGTAGAGAGCATGACATTTACATATCAAGAGTCACCAAGCCATCTGGTTTATGTAACGATTTATCGGAAAGAACATCAACAGCTTTGATTAGATGGTTAAATGGAAGATACAAGAATTCTTATCAATCATCTATTGCGAAGGACTTAATGACTGAGATAGGATGGTATAACCACGGTCTTACCACAGAGAAAATCGAATCTGAAATGTCCTCTTTTTTGCTAAATGAGGCATGGTTACCATCGACCAAGGGTTTTCAAAAACCATCTCATGTTTTCAAGAAGACTTCCGGAGTTTATGATGTCCTGGGAGATACTGTCCCTTATTTTGAGCATGATTTAAATGAAGTTGTATCTGAATTCCTGGGAATAAGAGTCGAGCTATCTAATGATGAGTTGATTTCATACCTATTGGATTTATCATCTAGTAGTGAGGGAAACATTCAAACGGCTGAGAGGGTATACTCAACTTTAAACTCACGTGAGATAGCTGGAAAGGTTAAGGATCAATTGATATCTTCTGATTGCATTGCTATACTCAAAGATTGNNAAATGGGTGTCTCCGAAGGTATGTGTTTGGAAAGATCGAAGCGATCTGTTTGATAATGAGTTTTATTTCTTATCAAACTTGTATCCCAAGCTGAGAAATTTCTTTGTGGATGTCCTTAATGTAGCCTCGGATATTGGTGATGAGCAGTTCTGCGAGTTATGGTTGGATATGCAGATACGAGATCTCTTAGATGTTAAAGTGACAGAAGACAAGCTTACTATGCTGTACCATAGGTTAAAACCCTTGTTTGACTCATCAGATGAGATTTCTGAGGAATGGTGGGGCAGATTTATATCTCAAGCAATGCTGTGGTCAAGCAGCAAGAGATTTGTTAAGACATATCAGGTTTATATACCGGATAATGGCATACTAAAGGATGCCTTTGTTAAGGAGCAGGTAGACTATCTTTGGTATCCTAAAGGGAGTAGTTATAGCCAGTGGGAATCGCTACATAGGGCCTTTAAGCTAAGATCATTAAAAGATTCTGTATCAATCACTTTGAAAGAAGTTGAAGATAGTGTTATTGTAAATCCTGCAACGCATCTGACTAGATCGGCAAAAACACTTATCCTTGTGTGGTTGAGAGAGAAGCATCCAGAGCGCTTTCAATCATTGGTGGATAAGGGGATTGTAAACGAATTCGTAAGAACGGCCGAGTATAGGTCTGATAAACTAATCATAAGCTATGAACTTGAAGGAAGAGTAGTTGAGGCCTCCAGCGATGCTTATCTGGATTTGTTAAACGGAAGGGCATACTATGTTGCCACTGCCTGTAAACCAGCCATAGCTGCAGAGATTTGCAGAGCGTTATCTGTTAATGAGCATAATGAAGACTTGGAATCTTGGATCAAGGGTGTTCTTGGTTCAGACGAAGCAGATCTTCAAGCAGAGTTAAAACAAAAAAATTGGCAGATTACTGATGAAATATCGCAACTGCTTAGCGAAGATCAAGATTCCAGCGATAGCACAGATGAGAATTCCTCAGAAGATACCAAGGGTGATGCTCTTGATGATGATCCTGATATCGATGAATCAGGGGAAGACCCGAATCCAGATGGAGGTATCGATCCCGATGATTTAGGCAAACGCCCGGATGGGAAAGGCAGATCAGATGGCTATGGGCACGGATCACATATGGGTGGAAAAAGACAACAAAACCGTTCGGAACCAGATGCTGATAATGCTGATGAGGATGGTGAAGAAGAGACAGAACCTAAGCAAAGCTTTGAAGATGAGCTGTTCTCTGTTTTCAATTCCAATGATCAGCCAATTCAAGATGACGAAAATTATGTAGAAGGTGGATACTCTGGTGATTACCAGGTTCGCTATGATGGAGAATACGATAGAGTGCGTGAATATTGCGATAACAACCAGTCGCAAAATGACAGATACAAAGAAATTATAAGAAGAATACTAGATAGGCCTGATCCGCTTGTGAGAGCAGAACTTACTAGGTGGTATTCTGGAAAGTGCCAAATCTGCGGTTCATCTTTCTATCAAAGAAATGGAAAGCCTTTCTTTATTTCTCACTACATGGTTCCTAGAAGATTCTCAGATGCAGCGGACGCAAAGGGAAATGCAATATGTTTGTGTGCTAATCACTTTGCTCAGATGCTCCATGGCAGAAGAAAAAGCTCCAACCTCCTTATACAACTTGGGAGCATTGATCCAGCAAATGAAAGCTTTGAATTAAAACTTGAGTTAAATGGTGAGGATGTATCCATTAAATACAACCAGCAACATGCAATAGCTCTTAAGGCGTTCTATGAGGCGACAAATAAAGAGTCGGAGTAGCCTAAAAGGCATAATGTAACTTGCTTACTCACTTATAGTATCATTCAAGTAACCTATAACACCCAATCCTGTTTAAACTCCTGAGTTGATTCAATATACCTTTCTGGACTTTTCTGCCGATTTGGGGCACGTTTGGCGGGAAATAACCACATTATTGAAGCTCCTCAGAA
>DIMZ01000179.1:8463-8670 GCA_002425825.1 Cloacimonetes bacterium UBA5553
TGCCAGAGCTCTCAGATAGATATAGACCCACTGCCTGGATTTGCCTAAATCATGAGTTTCTCTCGGGGGTGGGCAAGTTCCCTTGTCTGCGCATTGCGGGTCTGGAGTAGATTCCTCTTCATGTCCATGAATCGCAACAAATCTAAAAATCCATTAACACCCACATAACAGCAGGTTAGGCAGGGGGCACAAAAATAGTTTGGCTTT
>DIMZ01000040.1:0-384 GCA_002425825.1 Cloacimonetes bacterium UBA5553
CACAAAATACTGCTTGACCATTATGGGGCACCCTGAAAAGTTCGATCATCTTGGTAGCATAAGGAACGTAATGAAGTTATGAATATCCTGCAAATTATCAATTTCTTCGGGGGATTAGCTCTATTTCTGTTTGGCATGAACAAAATGAGTGACAATCTACATGCTGTTGCCGGTACAGAACTTAGACGCATTTTAAAGAAACTCACCAGCACTCCTCTCAAGGGCGTTTTTGTCGGCTTGGGTGTAACACCGCTAATTCAAAGCAGCTCAGCCACCACAGTAATGATGATCGGCCTGGTAAACACCGGAATAATGACGTTAAACCAAGCTGTGGGAGTAGTAATGGGTGCCAATATTGGTACTACTATCACTGCTCAACTAATC
>DIMZ01000040.1:478-1933 GCA_002425825.1 Cloacimonetes bacterium UBA5553
TGGCTTTGGCTTGCTGTTTGTGGGGCTAAATGTAATGTCTCATGCTGTAACGCCCCTTAAAGAATCTCAGCTCGCCCGAGACCTGATGGTAAGCATTTCTGGCAATCCGTTGTTGGGTATTCTTACAGGCACGCTTTTCACCATGCTGATACAGAGTTCATCTGCATCCGTAGGAATCGTAATAGTGCTGGCAAACAATGGACTGANNACTGATTCCCTTTGAAGGTGCCTTATACCTCGTTTTTGGTGATAATATAGGAACTACTATCACGGCTTGGCTGGCAGGCATTGGCTCAAACACCACAGCCAAACGCGTGGCATTAGTTCATACTCTTTTCAACTTGTTTGGCACAGTCTTTTTTGGCATACTAACCTATCTGGGTATCTATACTATTATTGTGAACCGCTTCACGCCCGGAAACGTATTTGCCGGTGAGAACATAGCCCGGCACGTTGCCAATGGACATACCCTATTCAATATTCTTAGCACAGTTGTATTTCTGCCTTTTGCAGGTATCCTTGCCATGATAGCCAAAAAGGTTATTCCCCAGGGCAAGGAAGAGACCCTGTCTTTAGGAGAACCTAAGCATCTTAATTATCACTTGATAAACGATGCCGAACTGGCTATCGGACAGGTAATGAAGGAACTGCGTGAAATGCTGCGCTTGGTTAGAATGGGGCTGATAGTTTCTTATGATGCTTTTAAGGATAAGAACTACAAAAAGCAAATCAGGATTAGTCGCATTGAAACTGCTGTTGATAACCTGCAACGTGAGATAACGCTATACTTGGTGGCGGTTAATGAGCGCACCAATGCCGATGACATTATTCAAAAAATACCGGCACTATTACACACGGTTAACGATATCGAAAAGCTGGGTGACTTTACCGAAGATATAAACAGGATACTTAATGATCAGATTCCCACACAGAAAGCGCCCTTATGCCCGTCATTTGCCAAGATGATAGATGATTTGCACAGTAAAGTGATATATATGATTGACATGTCTATTGAATACCTTGAAGACCTGAAGCCGGACTATACGTACAAGATTATCGAGATAGAAGGTAGAATTAACGAACAGCATAGAAACCTGCGTGAGGAAGTGCTAAGCCAGATTCAAAACGGGTGTTGCGACGCAGCAGGTGGCTTGAATACCATAGACTATCTTGACGGAGTGGAGATAATAGCCGATAAGCTTAAAAACCTTNNAAAAGCCGGAAGCCATAACTTCATCTACAGTCAAGACCGAGAACCTATGGACGAATCAGGCGACTAGCTACTGAAACCGAGTTAATTAATATAACTATTCCCTTACCGATGTTATCCTGAAGAAGCATTTGTCGGGATGTTGTGATAAGAGGCTTTGCCACAGAACTCTTTCTGCGAGTGTAGTAAAGGCACCTTGCCCGCTTACATCAACATAATGAGTTCCCGGAAAGATATATGATTCT
>DIMZ01000040.1:1981-3056 GCA_002425825.1 Cloacimonetes bacterium UBA5553
CCGATGCAGCAGGGAATTTACGACAAATAGAATTATTACTGCTACGCTCTTAAACTGAAACGCAGATGGAATGTGGGGAACTGCTTGACAGAAATATGAGAGTAGATTTCTATTGCATTCAGTATTAATCAGGGGTTAAGTAACAGACAATGAAGCTATTTGAAACTCATGCCCATTTAGATCATCCTGATTACGATTCCGATCGGGAAAGCTTGATCAATAAATGTTTTAGCCACGGGATAGAGTATATCCTGAATATTGCATTCAATAAGGAAACTTCATTAAGTTCTTTGGAATTGGCCAAAAAGCACTTGCACATTTTCTCTACTGTCGGCTTTCATCCACATGATGCACAGGATTTTGATGCCGAGTTAGTAAAAAAACTAGCCAGAGAGAAGAAGGTGCTTGCAATTGGCGAGATTGGCTTAGATTTCTTCAGAAATCTCTCTCCTTTTCCCGTGCAACGTGAGGTTTTTGNNCCCGGTGGTGGTTCACGATCGCCAGGCTCATCAGGAATGCTATAACATACTAAAAAGAGAATCTGTTAAAGATGCTGTGTTTCACTGTTTTTCCGGTGATATAGTTTTTGCCCAACAGGTGCTTGATGCCGGGTGGATGCTTTCCTTTACAGGATCTATTACCTATGCCAATTCTCAGTTAGATGATGTAATTCAGCTTGTACCCATGGATAGGTTTATGATAGAAACCGATTGCCCCTATTTACCACCTCATCCGCATCGCGGCAAACGTAACTCACCTTTGTTACTCCACCTTGTGGCAGAGAAAATTGCAGAGATTAAAGGCATCACTCCTAACGAAGTTGCCGAAGCATCGTTCAATAATGCACATAGATTATTCCGTGTGCCTCCGGATCCAGTAAAAACAACTCATCACAAAGCAGGACATAAAAAATGAAGAATACAGTATTGTTGATAGTAGCTCTTAGTATTAGCTGCCTTTGGGGCGGGAACTCAATCTTTTCTTACAACGGCTTTCCCGTGCAAAACTATGGCAAGGATGTTTACAGCTTGGGAATGGGTGACTCAGGTGCCAGCGATGTCTTTAGACTTAATAT
>DIMZ01000040.1:3096-9271 GCA_002425825.1 Cloacimonetes bacterium UBA5553
GCAACACGACCATATTTGCTACTGGAATCCTGATGGGTTATACTAAGTATCAATCGGATTTTAATGGGATAAAAAAGGACTTCAGAGATGATTCCTTGGACTTCCCGTATTTTAGCATTAGCGTTCCTATGGCCATGAACAGGTTTAGCTTGCAGTTCAATTCACAAGCTTCCGGTGTAGTGTCCAATGAAAGAGCATTGCCCAATGGCGCAATTGAGAAGCAAAGCTCAGACAAGTATCTATACCGGGCAGACCTCATATACAGCAGATACTATAAGAATTTCTCTGCCGGAGCAGGTGCAAACTTCTATTTCGGCCACGACAAGCACAGCTTCTCCCAAACTGGATTGTATTCTAATTTCGATACCAAAGAGATACTTGTTCGCGATTTTAAAAATGTTGGCTATACAGTTGGGCTTTTGCAGAAAGCAGAGAACATTAGCCTTGGTGCACATATGAACTTACCTGTTACCCTAAAGGGTGATCTGGTGCGTAGCAGCATTCATAATACCGAGGCAGCAATACCATTTGAGTACAAGCTTCCTGCTCAGTATAACGCAAGTGCCACTATTGCCATAACCGATAACTACCGAGTTGCCACCGATGTAAGCTATGAAACATGGGAAAGCATCTCCAAAACATATAGAAACACTGCCAAGCTGGGTGTCGGATTTGCCTATGAGCCGGATCAGGATGAACAGCGTACAACATTGGGCAGAATGCCTCTAAGAGTTGGAGCTTCCTATCGCCAACTTGCTTTCAAGGATAATCAGGGCGAAGATATAGACGAAACAGCTATTAGCTGCGGGCTAACGCTACCCTTAAAAAGTAAGATTAGCAGGATTGACTTAGGTCTGCAATACCTGCAAAGAGGTCAGCTTTCAAAGAATCATCTCAGCGATACATCATTCATGTTTATGCTGGGCTTAACCGGATTTGATTTAATTACCAGAGCCAAAGATAATAAAGCCCCCAGAGACATCCCCATAAAGGAGGATATCCAGTAATGTCGGATGATGGAAGTAGCTTAAGGAAAACAGACTTATTATGCTCAATGTTAGTAGCTCGCGGTTTTGATGAAAACAGTTTAGCCGATACACTAGACGATTTACCCGATGAGTCGCTTTTCGCTAACATAGACGATGTGGCTGAACGTATTCGGATGGCAATGTATCGTAATGAATCAATGGTCATCTTTGGGCATGATGATCCGGATGGTATTACCAGTACATATATCCTGTACAAGTTTCTGGAGTCGTGTGGCTATCAGAAACATAATTACTATATCCCAAATCGTAATCTGGAACCTCATGGAATACAGGCAGGATTCGTAAACTTTGTAAAAGAAGGCGGATATAAGCTGGTTGTTACTGTTGATAACGGCATCCCAGCCAAAGATGGTGTGGAGCAATTGAATGCACTGGGGTGTGATGTTATTATCACCGATCATCATTTGGTGCAAGCAGATTCTATACCCGAAGCTTTCACCATTATGAATCCACAGCTATCTAACTGCAAGTATCCCTTCAAGTCTCTTGCCGGAGTGGGTGTGGTTCTCATGCTAATAAGATATCTTAGCAAAGTGTGGGAACACCCGATTGATCCTGCCAGCTACTTCTGGGCTGCGGTTGGCTCTATTGCCGACAAAGTGCCAATGATTGGGCTAAATAGAGTCATTGTGCGGCATGTTCTGGAGCACTTTGAAGCTGTTCAGGATGATACCGTGGACTTCCTACTGAGAAACTACAGCAGAATAAATGGCTTCCATGACATCTTCAGTTTCCTTTTATACACATCCAGAGTTATTGCCAATGGAAGAGAAGAAAACGGGCAGCATACTGCCCTTCGCTTTATACTTCAACTTTCTGATGCTAAAGCAAAGTTATTTGAAGATTTAGAAGGGCAAAAGAATGTATGGGAAGGCGAGCTGAACAGAGTATTTAGCTTCCTGGATACGCTTAGTGTAGACTTCGTTGGCAGCTATTTCGTATATTTTGACGATGAGGATGTGATTCCATACTCATTGCTGGGCACAGCAGCAACCTATATAGTGAACAAACTTAGGATACCCACCATAATGCTGAAGCACCACAATGGACATACAGTATGCGAAGGCAGGTGTGGTGATGGTTTTAACATGGTGGATTCTTTCAGCCATTGCAAAGCTTACCTAAAGCAGTTTGGTGGACACCCCAAGGCTGCCGGCTTCACAATGCAACCAGCTAACTACGATGCATTTTTAGAGTGTTTTAACAACTTTCTGGTGCAAAACTGGGATGCAGGGCAAACTAATGAGATAGACTGGGACATAGAGGCTGATGTTGCAGATTTGTCGGAAGAGAACTGGATGAAACTGGAACTGCTACTACCATATGGACAGATGAACCCTGAACCAACTATTATGCTTCGGAAAGTTTCAAAAGCAGCATTAACCGAGAACCTGTGTTTAGATCATTCCGGTGTACCAATCCCCAGCCACAGTGTGGGTGATGCAATTGTGCTCTGGAAATCAGTAGCTTTGATTCGGGTTCTTAGCTGGCGGGAGATTACTTAAAGCCTGATATAAACTATGGACTGTATAGGGTGAAACTAAGCGAAACACTCCGAAAATCTATTCATTTAGGGTCTTTGGTGATACCCTTTAGCTACCGCTATTTATTGGGATTTAATCGCAGGCTAACCTTTTCACTGCTGCTAATAGCCCTGGCTGTAAGCCTCGTAATAGAATTTCACAGATTGTGGCAAAAAAGCTTTCGTAAGACCTTTAATAAGGTATTTGGACTAATACTACGCCGACATGAGCAAAAGGACTTCACAGGAGCCACATATCTGCTATTTTCTGCAATGATTTGCGTAGCATTCTTTGAGCCATATATAGCTTCCTGTGCCATGGCCTTTTTATCTATTGGCGACACGTTTGCGGCTATGATAGGGTTAAGTTTTGGGAAAAGGAAGTTCCTAGGCATGAGTAAGAGCTTGGAAGGCAGCATAGCCTGTTTTGCCTCTTGCTTCATTTTTGGCATTTTTTGGCTGAATACGGTCACCCTGCCATACTACCCCTTTCTGGCTTTTGGCGGGGCATTAGCTGCTACTGTGGCAGAGCTGGGAAGGCTTCCGCTTGATGATAACCTGAAAGTTCCTTTGGGTGCTGGGATAATTATGACATTACTGTATATTATTATCTGATGAGGATAAGATGAAGCTTTCATTTGTAATTCCTGTTTTAAACGAGCAAGAGTCACTACCAATCCTTTACGGCGAGATTGTGCGCAATTGCGGTGAGCATAGTTACGAGATAGTATTTATAGACGATGGTTCTACTGATGGGAGCTTTGCCATAATGCAAGCATTGGCGAGGCAGGACATGAATGTGAAGCTGATACGGTTTCGGCGTAACTTTGGCAAAGCCGCTGCCCTCCAAGCCGGGTTTAATATTGCAGAAGCCGATGTTATCTTTACCATGGATGCCGATTTACAGGATAACCCTATTGAGATACCAAACTTCCTGGCAAAGCTGGAGGAAGGCTATGATCTGGTATCAGGATGGAAGCAAAGGAGATTAGACCCTATCCACAAAGTTTGGCCATCAAAAGTGTTTAATTATGTTACCGCGCGTACTTTTAAACTTAAGCTAAAGGACTATAATTGCGGTTTTAAGGCATACCGCCACCCCTTGGAGAAGGAGCTGTGTTTGTATGGCGAAATGCACCGTTACATTCCTGCCTTAGCACAGTCTTTGGGATATAGGATTGGAGAAATAGCCGTTGAGCATCGTGCCCGTCAATATGGTGTTAGCAAGTATGGATTCGAGAGATACCTGCGGGGTTTCTTCGATTTGCTAACCGTAAAAATGATTACTCACTACATTAAAAGCCCTTTGTACCTGTTTGGCAGAATAGGGATAATCTCCGCCTTTGCAGGTGGAGCATTAACGCTTTACCTTGCTGTATTGAAGCTCTTTTGGGGTCATCCTTTGTCTAACCGCCCCCTGCTATTCTTAGGCACATTGCTAATCCTGGGAGGGTTACAATTCATATCTCTGGGGCTAATATCCGAACTAATTGTAAATAGATTTAGAGTAAAAGGCAAGCTAACCGTGTCGGTATTGGACACGGTGAATATCGAGAACAAGGACTCGGTATTAGATAATAAGAATGAAGATTAGCAAACTTGAGCAGTTCTTCCTATCAAGATACCTAAAGGCTCCAAAGCGCAATTTACTGCGTTTTAGCTTTGTCTTCATGGTATTGGGGATTGTGTTGTCTGTAGCCATTCTAAGTGCAGGATTAAACCTATTTGAAGGCTACGAACAAAACCTAAAGAGTGTGCTTTTAGGTTCTTTTCCGCATATCAGCATACAGGATGCCAATTCCGAGTACTTCAGCATTGAACGAGCCGAAGAAATAACAAACAAGCTGAAAGCCTATCCACAGATTGAATTAATAACACCATCAATTAACTATGCCGTAATGGCCTCAAACAACGAAAAGGTGCGTGGGGCATCGCTAAATGCATACGACTTTAGCTCCGTGGATTCCTTCCCATACAGTCAGTACGTGGCGCAAGGTTCTTCAAGTCTTATGAGTAATGAAGCCATAGTGGGAAAGTATCTGGCAAAAGAGCTTGGAAAGAGTATTGGCGATACCATAAAAGTGTTTTATCCCAGGTTTGACAGAATCTCGGCTATGGGGCTTTTCCCGTCTGAACGCATCTTTACCATTGCAGGTATTTATAACTCCGGCTATTATGAAAACGATAGATCACAAATCATATGCAATCTTTCTGATGCTGAAGCTCTATTGAACATAAACCCGTCATACTCAAAACTTGAACTTCGCTTACACAGTAAGAATATCGAATCTGCTACTGCTCTGGCAAATGCTATCCAAAACGATCTCGGTATCGAGGTAGTTGCCTATCCATGGACTTTATTCAGTGCCGGGTTACTAAAACTAGTTGCTATGGAGAAGTGGCTAATCTTTATTATCTTCAGCTTTCTGGTGTTAATTGCAGGTATTAACGTAATCTCGGCAGTTACTACAATTATACTGGACAAAAAGAATGAAATCGCCGTACTGAAAACGCTCGGTGCTAATGCCANNAAGTCTAATTGCTATACAGGTTGGATTGGTGGGACTTATTGCCGTATTAGTAGGGCAAGCCTTTGGAGCCTGCTTATCATGGCTGGTAGAAAAGCAAGGCTTTTACAGATTGAAAGGTGATGTCTACTTTATTGATACCCTTACTGCTTCTGTATCATTGTTAAACCAAATTGTTGTATTTATAGTAGCCGCACTACTAATAACGGTTTGCATTGTGTACCCACTGAAACAGATAGACAAGATGCAAATAATGGACTTGTTAAGGAATAGATAATGATCCTTGATGAGCAACAACTATTAGCCTAAGGAATTGATATATGCAGTGCTTAGCAGGATATAGTTTAAGTAAAAGCTACATTGATAGCGACCAAAGCATTCAAGTGCTTACCGATGCAACATTAGAAGTGAATGAAGCAGACCTGATTTGCATAACCGGCCAATCAGGATGTGGAAAGAGCACTATGCTACATATTCTTGGCTTGTTAGACGCCCCTGATGCAGGGAGGGTGTTGATAAGAGGAAAAGAGATTAATTCTGTGATGTCCGAGGCACCCAGGATACGCAATTCTGAGATAGGTTTTGTTTTTCAATTTCATTACTTAGTGGAGGATCTAACAGCCAAAGAAAACGTAGCCCTCCCCATGATAATAGCCGGTTACAGCAGTAGTATCGCTTCCCGTCATGCCATTGAACTACTTGCCAAGCTTGGATTGGCAGACAGACAAAACCGATATCCCAATCAGCTTAGCGGAGGAGAACAGCAGCGTGTGTCTCTTGCCCGGGCTTTGATAAACAATCCCGCCATTGTTCTTGCAGATGAACCAACGGGCAATCTGGACCCCAAACATAGTACCGAAGTATGGGAAATGATTCTGAGCCTTAACAAAGAAAGAGGCCAGGCATTTGTTGTGGTAACCCACGATCATGAGTCTGCAAAACTGGCTACAATGACATACAATCTTGCCAATGGCAGGCTTAGCTTAATGCATTCTGACAACAAATCACCAAGGAGCAGTTAGCTTCCTAAGGCGTAGATATGCCCAAATCTAAAGTATTCCTAACCATAGTCTTAA
>DIMZ01000136.1:0-156 GCA_002425825.1 Cloacimonetes bacterium UBA5553
TTGAACTCTTAACCATCCTGCTGGCATTTACCCCCAAGGGGCTAATGAACCGGGCTCATGCCTACAAAGCGATGCTGGCAAGCAATGCCGAGGCAAACCGCGATCCCGATGATGGCGTGAACATGGGACTATACACCTATCCCGTGCTGATGGCTG
>DIMZ01000136.1:170-6769 GCA_002425825.1 Cloacimonetes bacterium UBA5553
ATATCCTGCTGTTTGATACGGACTTCGTGCCCGTAGGAAACGACCAGTTTCAGCACGTGGAGATGGCACAGGACATAGCGCAGAGCTTCAATTTCGTGTATGGTACAGAGGCTTTTCGCATCCCGCAACCTCTGGCACATGAGGATAGCAAAACCCTGGTGGGTTTGGACGGACGCAAGATGAGTAAGAGCTATAACAACACCATCCCGATGTTTGCTCCCGAAAAGGAATTGCGTAAGCTGATTATGAAAATAGTCACCAATTCTCAGGGCGTGGAAGAACCCAAAGACCCGGATACATGCAGCATCTTTAGCCTGTATAAAAACTTTGCCACGGCTGAGCAGATTGCCGCCCTGCGCGAGCGTTACAAAGCCGGGGGTATGGGCTGGGGACATGCCAAGCAAGAGCTGTTCGAGGTTATGAACGCGCATCTAAGCCCGTTGCGTGAGCGTTACTTTGAACTGATGCAAGACCAAAGCGTTATCACCGATGCGCTAAAAATCGGCGGAGAGAAAGCCAAAGCATTGGCAGCACAGAAGATTAGCCAACTCCGTAGCATCATCGGCATAGATTAGAGATTAGCATAAAAGAATAAAACCACTTGCAAGTCACAGCCAATGAGGTTTGCGAGTGGTTTTTTTGTGCTTCCCTGCTGTTATTACAGTATCATTGCAGATTCATTGNNNNAATAAATCTGCAATGATACTGCGGTTCAATTATGCAGTTAGCGGGCAAAAAGCAGGATTATTTAATGCTGCCCTGAATCTCCAGCTTGCTAATGTCCCAACCGCCCTTAACCAGGAAGCTGTTTATATTGTTGTAATCCGCTTTGTCCATGTCGGGAGTGCGGCTAAGAATCCACAGGTATTTCTGTTTTGGATCGCTGACAACCGCGTAACGATAGTCTTTGTCCAGCATCACAATCCAGTAATCGCCCTTGAAAGGCCAGAAAAAGCTAACCTTTAGCTTGGAATTGCTTTTGTCGATGGGATAGGCTTTGCCTGTGGCTTGTTTTTTTATGGTCTTTCCAGCTTTGTCCTGATAACAGGTGTTGTTTACTACTATCTTGCCTTTTTTGTCCAGGGAGTAATCGGCAGTGGTTAATCCGCAATCTTTGGGCTGAAAGTTATTCGGGAAATAAGCAAACTGATACCATCTGCCCAGGTAGCGCTGCAAATCAACATTCGGCACGGTGCTAACGGCATTTAGCGCGGTGCAAAGCGCCAGCAGAATGAGAAGTATTAAGCAAGCATGCAGATTCATTTTATAATGTCCTGTGGCTAGCATCAGGTAGAAATGCCACGGTCGGCATTCTTTACAAAGTCTATCACCTTTAGCTGTTCGGGGCTTAAACCTTCCATTTCCATGGCTTTGGCAAGGGCTTGGGAGGTGTTTAGCTTGCTGCGGTAAAAGAGGTTATAAATCTCTTTGATGCCGGCAATAGTCTCATTGGAAAAGCCTTTTCGCATCAAACCAACGCTATTCAGTCCCACAGTCTTGTAGGGATTACCCTGACCGCGGGTGAATGGCATGATGTCTTTTTTTACCGCTGAAGCACCGCCTACGAAGGCATGAGTTCCGATATGCACAAACTGATGTACAGCAGAAACACCGCCAACGGTGGCGTAATCATGCACATGAACGTGGCCGGCAAATTGGACTACATTCGCAATTACGCAGAAGCTGCCTATCTGGCAATTATGAGCCACATGCACGTATTCCATTAGCAGGTTGTTGCTTCCCATCACGGTATCTTCTTCCATCATGTTGCTGCGGTTTATGGTTACAAATTCGCGGATGGTGTTATTGTTCCCAATGCGCAAACGAGTGGCTTCGCCTTTGAACTTCAGGTCTTGGGGGTCGGTTCCAATAATGGCATAGGCAGAAATCTTATTACCATCGCCAATGGTGGTATAGCCTTCAATAATCACGTTTTGGGCAATGCTGTTGTTATCGCCAAGCACTACATTTGCACCGATGTGGCTATATGCGCCAATGATGCAGTTTTCGCCGATAACGGCACCGGGTTGAATTACAGCAGTCGGGTGGATAGAACTCATTTTTCTTTCTCCATAATCATGGCAAGGAAGTCGCCCTCAGCAACTTTTTCGCCATTTACAAATGTTTCTCCATGCATTTTGGCCATGGAGCGTTTTAATGATATAACTTTCAGTTCGTAGCGCAGTGTGTCGCCCGGTAGCACGGGTTTGCGGAATTTCACGTTGTCTATGGAAGCAAAGTATGCCACATAGTTCTGCGGATTTTCAAGCTGATTTAGCAGCATAATGCCGCCTGCTTGTGCCATCCCTTCTATTATCAACACGCCCGGCATGATGGGGTGACCGGGGAAATGCCCCTGGAAAAAGGGTTCGTTGATGGTTACATTCTTTATTCCCACCAGCGATTCACCGGGGACGAACTCGGTGATTTTATCTACTAATAAGAAGGGATAGCGGTGCGGAATTATGCGCATAATGGCGTTTATATCAAAAACAACATCGTCGCTCTTGCCTTTTTGGTAAATCTTCTTCAGCTCGTTCTTTTTTTGTATCTGGCGAAGCTTTTTCACCAATTCCACATTGGTCTTGTGTCCGCTGCGGGCGGCAAGAATGTGCCCCTTTATCGGAAGCCCAAGCAAGGCGATGTCACCCAGCAAATCTACAACTTTGTGACGCACAAATTCGTTGTGATAACGTAGGGGGTGGCTGTTTAGAATACCCTCATCGGAAACGGTTACCGGCTTGTGATAACCAAAAACGTCTTGCAGATGCTTCAGCTCTTCATCACTGATGTTGGGTTCTGCAATCACCAGGGCATTTTCCAGTGAGCCGCCCTTTATAAGGCCTTTATCTTTCAGGTATAAAATCTCGTTTATAAAGCAGAAGGTTCGCGCTCCGGCAAATTCTTTTTCATAGAACTTCAGGCTGGGTAACCAAGTGTATTGGGTGCCCAGATTGGGGTGTTTGTAGTCTATCATAAAGGTTATCTTAAGCTCGTTTGAGGGGACAATAACCACATCAACATTGTCTTCTGGGGCAGAGAAACTGATGGGTGCATCCAGCTCGAAGAAGATGCGCTCGCTATCTTGCTGAACCGAGCCGCACTCGCGCAGAAGATTGAGGAAAACAATGGGTGAGCCGTCGGCAACGGGAGCTTCTGGTCCGTCAATTTCGATGCGGATGTTGTCTATTCGCAAGCCTTTGATGGCAGAGAGCACGTGCTCAATTGTGCCAACCGTGGCATTGCCAACTCCAATAGTGGTTCCGCGGGATATGTCCACCACGTGGTCGATATCAGCAGGAATCTCGGGACGGTTGGGCAAGTCCACACGGATAAAAACAATGCCTTCCTCAGGTCCGGCAGGTTTGAAGCGTATGGTGCTAATCTCTCCAGAATGAAGCCCAATGCCTGTGTAAGAGGCTTCACCGCCAATCGTGTGCTTGTATTCCATAAAATCTCCTAAGCCTAATCATGAATTGTTTTTTTTGGCTTTTTGAAAAGCACGCCACATCTCCGGCAACTGCTTTTGGGACACAATGATGCGTTTCATTTCGCCTGCATCAATGGCGGGAGTGCCAAAATAGCGGGCACCCTCTGGTATGCTGGCGGCAATGCCGGATTGAGCACCAACCATGGCCTTGCTGCCAATGGTGATATGCCCTGCGGCACCTACCTGTCCTGCAAGATATACATAGTCGCCAAGAATGGTGCTGCCGGCAAGACCAACCTGTGAACACAGGATGCAGTGCTCGCCAATTACACAATTATGGCCAATCTGAACGAGATTGTCTATCTTAGTTCCCTTGCCAACTCGCGTGGTTCCAAGAGTCGCACGGTCTATACAGCTATTTGCTCCAATCTCTACGTAGTCACCAATTTCCACGTTGCCAACCTGTGGTATCTTTTGCTGTATGCCTTCCATTAGCATAAAGCCAAAGCCGTCTGCACCAATAACGCATCCACTGTGGATAATGCAGTTTCTGCCAATGATGCAGTCATCATAAACCGTAACGCGGGGATAGAGATATGTTCCGGCAGCAATGCAGACGTTTTCACCAATACTGCAGCCGTCACTAATGATTACACCTTTTCCAAGCACACAGCCCTTGCCAATTACCACGTTTGCGGCAATGGACACTTCGCCTTCATAGCGGATGTCTGCTGCCACCTGGGCACTGGGATGGATGCTGTATTCGCGGTTCATAGCCATTGCCTTCTGCCAGTAAGTGATAAGCAGCATGAGAGAAAAATATGGCTTCTCAACAATCAGCAGGTTTCGTTCAGGTAGCAAGGAGGCATATTCATTGTTGGTGATAATTAGCCCCGCGGAAGAGGCTTGCACTTTGTCCAGCAACCTCTCTTGCTCTAAGAATATCACAGTTTCGTGGTCTGCTTCTGCTGCTTCGCCCACTTTGCATAAATTAATGCTGGAGCTTGCAATCAGTTTTCCACCTAGTAATTCTGCGGCTTGTTGCGCTGTAATAGCTGTAGCAAATATCTTCATAAGCTTCCTAAGGTTTCTTGGGTTCGTCCATGCCCTCACCGGGTTTGTATCCATCATCCGGCTTAGAGCCTTCCTGAGCACCGGTGGTATTGGGAGTAGGCGGGAAAGGCATTGCTGGATCGGCTGAAGGGCGCACTGTATCCTTGTTTAATTCCAGCAGGATTTGTTCGGTTAAATCTAATGCGGGTAGGGCATAGAGAAGAACACCCATGCTAACATCGAAAATCATGGTATATTTCTCATCTTGCGCTGTTTTTCTAATCAGTGCATCTATCTTGGCGGTTAATGGATCAATCAGCTCTTTATAGCGTTGCTCCGCTCTTCCGTTGTCGCCGAAGTATTCTTCAAGCAGTCTGCCGGCTTCTGCCTTTTTGTTATCTATCCTGCTTTGAGTTTCACGCTTGGTGGCATCATTCAGGGTAAGCTTGCGGATTTCGAAATCTCGTTCCATCTGCTTTATTTCTTCATCTAACTGGCGTATCTGATTTGTCCAGTTTTGCTTGTCCAAAGAGAACAGACGGGCTATTTCTGCCGCTTCGTTGCTGTCTATCAGCAATCTATCGGTATTCACATAACCAAGCTTTACTGTCTGTGCTCCCAAGCTTAATGCGCCTAACAGGACTACTATTATCAGAATGAGTCTCTTCATGTATTCTCCTATTGTCTGTTGTGCCTAATCCTTTATCTGATATATAGGGTCGAGCACTTTAACTGCACGAACATCATCCACGCGCCTTACCGGAGTGCAGAGCGGTGCTTCGTGCAGGGTTTCTGGTGATTCGTTGCATTCTTTTGCAATCTCGATCATAGCCTGGGCAAAGGCATTCATGCTGTCCAGACTTTCTGTTTCGGTTGGTTCCACCATCATTGCTTCCGGAATGATGAGTGGGAAATAGATGGTAGGGGCATGATAGCCCTTATCCAAAAGGCGTTTTGCAATATCAAGGGCAGAGATTCCCTGCTCCTTTTTTTGTTTGGTGCCGTCCATCACAAACTCGTGCATACAATACTCTTCATGCTGAATGTGATAGTATGGTTTTAGCAGTGCCATTAAGTAATTAGCGTTTAGAATAGCGTTTTCGGAAACACGGCGCAAGCCTGCTGCTCCCAGCATCTTAATATAGATATATGCCCGAACCTGAATGGCGAAATTACCATAGAAGCTGTGCACTTTACCGATTGATGTATCTTCGTGATTATAATCCAGATAATACCCACTTTGGTTTCTGGCTATCATTGGTACAGGCAGGAATGGAACAAGCTTCTCAACCACTCCCACTGGCCCGCAACCGGGGCCACCACCGCCGTGAGGGGTGCTAAAGGTTTTGTGCAGATTAAAGTGCATTACGTCGAAGCCAATCTTGCCGGGCTGAACAATGCCCAATAGTGCATTCAGGTTTGCTCCGTCCATATAGATAAGGGCATCAACGCTGTGAATAATCTCGGCTATCTCTTCAATCTGGTTTTCAAACAAGCCCAGGGTATTGGGATTGGTTAGCATAAATCCGGCGGTGTTCTCGTCCACAATCTCACGCAGACGGGCAATGTCGCAGCGTCCATCGGGATTGGACTTCAGCTCTACCACTTCGAAGCCTACCAACGAGCAGGTAGCCGGGTTTGTACCATGCGCGGAGTCAGGTATAATAATCTTGTTTTTATGCGTGTTGCCTTTGGCTTTGTGATAGGCATCAATAATCTTTATGCCCGTAAACTCACCCTGAGCTCCGGCAACGGGCTGTAGTGTTACTTGCGCCATTCCCGAAATCTCGGCAAGGTCTTGCTGAAGTTCATACAGCAGTTCCAAAGCACCCTGCAAGGTGTCCTCATGCTGATAGGGATGCAGATTGGCGAAGCAGGTATGACGCACCAAATGCTCATGCACTTTGGGGTTATACTTCATAGTGCAGCTACCCAGCGGGTAAAGACCTTTCTCGATGAAGTGGTTTTTGTGCGAAAGCGCAATGTAATGACGCATCACGTCCATCTCGCTTACTTCGGGCAGTCTGGCAATGTTGTCACGCAGGCTATCTGCCTCAAACATGGCTTCCAGAGGGGTGTTTAGCTCACGCTTGGGCAGGCTGACACCTTTACGTCC
>DIMZ01000136.1:6844-6983 GCA_002425825.1 Cloacimonetes bacterium UBA5553
AGTTCTGCAATATCGGCAAGGCTCTTCTTTTCGGTAACTGCAATCATCAGTGCGTTGGGCATGCCATATTTTGCCATGTCCACTCCCGCATAAATGTTACGCGGCAGCATAGCAGAGATAATCTGCGCGGCAGGTTTGG
>DIMZ01000101.1 GCA_002425825.1 Cloacimonetes bacterium UBA5553
CAGGTTGCCAGTTAGGCTATTCTTGTCATCAGCAGCGCGCAAGCGGCTATCCAACATATCGGAATTAGTGAGGTTATAGCCAGCCATTATTTCCAGCTTCAGTCCCGGTTTCAGCTTGGTGTCCACACCAATACCCATGGGGAAATGCGGGATAATGTCTGCCTTGCTTTCGCTCAAATCCAGCGAACCACCTGTTCCACCGTAGATGAAGGGATTGAACTTCCACTTTTTGTAGGGCTGAAACACAAAACGATAATCACCATAAAGTGTGCTGGTGGAATAGGTTTTTGAGGCATGGAGGGGGGTGAATCCCATGCCGATTCTTGCATAAAGGAAATCAAATAACTCAAGTTGGGCTCTGCCTTGAACCAATGGTGCAAGGTTNNACGGCATTATCGCCTCTGGAAACGCCGAGGTCAAAGCCATAGCTCCAGCCGGGACTGGTGTATGCCGCAAAGACCAGTGAAGTTCCTAACAGCATGGCTAAAACCAGTAGTAAACTTTTAGGTTTCATAACTAACTCCTGCTAATTTATTGATGTTTAAGTTCATATGTTATACCCGTAAGGCTATGTAGTAAAGCTGGATAGCTGTGCCGTACAAAGTGGCAAACAGGTATCTAACACAACAACACTATTACTGCACTTACAGTATAATGACAGAATATACCAATACGCTATTTTGACAAGCTTATTATGGCATAATAGCGTGTTTGGTGTAAAAAAATATCAACATAGACTCGACCAAGGCTTTTTTTGGGTATAAGTGGTATTGCTAAGGCATGGGTTCAAATGAACAGAAGACCCGGTTTTGTGCCGGGTCTTCTATGCTTTAGGCTTTTGTTATTTAATTAGTTGCGTACATCAACGCGGGGTATGCTCTGAACTGCCACTATTTTATAGAACATCTTGGGGTGGTTGGGGTTTATGTTCCAATTCAGTGATGAGGTGGTTCCTATCAGAGTGTATTCGCCATAAGGCTCTGTGCAGGCATACACCTTGTATGTTCCTGCAAAAGGTACGGCGTTCCAAGCAAGTCTGGCACCTGTAGGGGTGCTCTGAATAGCTGCAACAGGAGCTTGCATCACTACCTCGCTAACACCGTTTAATACCACAGGTTCCGTTTCTCCGTAAGTTGTTCCCGGATCCATAGGCAATACTTCGGGCACTAGATAAACGGTATCTTCGGTGTAGCAGTAAATTTTGAAGGTAACCACTTCGCCGGGTGCCGCAAGATTCACGTCCAGATTGGTGGTTGCTGTACTGCGGTCTATCATGGTAATATATCCTGTGCCACGGCATTCTTCACCTACGAAGGCTGCCACCCAGTCGTTAATGGCTGCTGGGATATTGTCTATGGTTACTACTGCATAGACTATTGCAGGAGGATTGGGATATTCTACAGGTTCCCATGCAGGCACGTTTACAGGATTCACTTCAATTATAACAGTATCGCTTGCGGATAACTGGCCATCGCTAACCGTGAAGGTTAAGGTTTCTGTGCCTATCCAGTTTGTGGCTGCGCTAAAGCTTACCAATGCGCCGTTTATCTGCACATCAATGTTTGTATTTCCGCTAACAGACAGAGTAAGCGGATCGTTGTCCGGATCGCTGATATAGGAAGCGAAGCTCTGTTGCAGGCTGGCATTCTTATCAAAGCTAAATCCGGCAGGAAGGTCTATGCTTGGGGCTTGGTTGGCAGGGGGAATATTCACAAGCACACTATAAGGATCGCTTGCTCCACACAGGGGTGCGCTATATGATCTGGAAGTAATATCAGTTGCCAGAATATAATAATACAGCATTTGTCCCAAAGCAGGGGTGGCGATGGAGGCAGTCCAATTGCTTCCACCAGCGTTGCTAAGCGTGGCATATTGCCAGGTTCCGCTTATGCCGTGCTTATAAGCCACGTAGGTACCAGCAGGGCTAAGTGCATTAGTGTGGGTGATCTGGGCATTAATACTCAAAGAACCAAGAGCCTGAGCAGATGTGGGTGGTACGTGACGAGTATGAACCATCTGCGCATCGTAGATGGTGTTTATGCGGCAATGAATGGCGTCATCAGAGAGGAATGTGCTGTTATAGAAACCCTGCACAGTGTATCCCGGCATTGCAGTGCGATAAACGTTCAGGGCAGCATTATCATTTGCTGAAGCCGTAGAACTCCATTGCGGCACATATATCTTCTTGTTATAGATGAAGGAATTGGTATAGGGTTCGTTACTACTGCTCTGGTCAACCCGATAGATGCGATAAGGAGTTCCCAGGCTGGAGGTTTTACTCTGCCATTCGGCAACTACAGCCTCAAGGGCAGCATAATTAGTATGCGTACTGGGCACTCTGGCAATTATTACCTTATCCACGTCGAGCAACTTGGCAAAGCAATCGATATGGTCGATGCTGGAGTTTGCCAGGGGATCGGTATAGAACTGATACTCTGTGGCTCCAAGATAGTTTTGCACCAGGCTCTCTATCTGGGGTTGGGTGTATGAGAACTCTGTTACCTGTGAGTTCTGCACGCCATCATTCTCGGTAAGAATTAATCTGGTGGACATCATTTTGCCCACACCATCGGTCATTACATTACCACCGGTGGCAACCAGAGGAAGCTCATAATAATTACGGCCGAAGTAGTCATCAAGCATTCCGTTAAGGGCATTGTCATAAGGACGCACACGATTGTAAGTGAAGTCCACAATACCCATTTCACCGTTGGAATCCATTATTGTCCATGGGCCGTAGTCACGAGTCCAATACGAGTTTACACCCGCCGGATTAATGAAATAGACGTTAGACATGGTTACACCATTGCTGGAGAGAGCGGAACTGGCAGTGCTCTGAGCGCTGGAGCTTACCACAACATACACTTTACCGCGGGTTGAGAGGTCGGCAATCATGCTGTATGGAAGTCCAAAACCGCTGGCATANNAGCATTTTCCCATTCTGCCACGAACCTTGGCCCCACAGGATAAGGACTGGCATTCACAGTGAAACTAACCGGAATATTTACATTGGGATTGGTGGTGGCATTGGAGGTGATGGCTATAGTAGAATTATATGTACCTACTGCCAGGCCAGTGCTGTTCATGCTGATATTTACGGCTGTATTGCCACCTGCTGCTATGGTTCCCGAATTTGGGGTAACAGTGCCCCAGGAGGATAAGCTGGAATTAGCATTCCAAGTAAGAGCTGCGGTACCCGAATTGGTTATGGTTACCGTAGCG
>DIMZ01000114.1 GCA_002425825.1 Cloacimonetes bacterium UBA5553
GAAGTTCATCTTGCAGAGCTTAGATGTTGCTCTTGCAGTGCTAAGAGCTTTGGGTTATTGCCAGCAACAGGGCTTCGGGAGTGGCGGGAAAGCTTAGCTGTGCATCAGGTTTAGCCGCATTAACAGCATCCTGTAGGGCAAAGAACACTGCCAGGCCATAAATAAGCGGTGGTTCTCCGGTGGCCTTCGAGCCAAAAACGCTGGCTTCTTTGGATTGTGACGGCAGCAGCTCCACCTGGAAGTCCTCGGGCAAATCTCTTATCCCCGGTATCTTATAGGTAGATGGATTGGCACTGGTATATATCCCTTTGTCGTTATGCTTCAGATCTTCCATAGTGCACCAGCCGTAGCCTTGCACCGCAGCTCCTATAACCTGTCCATTGTCCACCCGCTCATTCAGGCTGCTGCCATTTTCATGAATAATGTGCAGTTTACGCAAATTGTGTTCTCCCAATCTGGTATCCAGTTCCACCTCTGCCAGCGCAGCACCATAAACGTAATAATGAAAGGGGTGCCCCTTACCTATTTCTCTGTCGAACCACAGATCAGGGGTGCGGTAATAGCCGTAAGCTCCCAAAGGAACCCGCTCATTATAGGCAAACTTCACCAGTTCCCGGAAGCTGATGCCATACTCAGGTTTATTTATGGGCATTATCATTCCATCGGCAAAGACCAGCTCATCGGGGCAAACATCAATTTTGAACTTAGTTGCAATAAGCTTATTAGCAGGCTCACAAAGTTGATTACGCACTTTCTCGGCTGCTATTCGTGCGGCGTTGCCATTGATGTCGCTACCCGTTGAAGCCGCAGTGGGCGAGGCATTGCCCACTCTTTGAGTGTTGCTGCTCTCCACCTTTATCTGAGATACCGGCACTCCCAGCATGCGGGACACCACTACTGCCACCTTGGTGCACAGCTCTTGCCCCATTTCCACACCTCCGGTGCTAACCGAGATAGAGCCATCGATGTATATCCAGATAAGAGCGGAGCCCTGGTTTAAGAGGGCAGTGGTGAATGATATACCAAATTTCACCGGAACCACGCCAATGCCACGCTTTACAAAGCTGTTACTTGCATTAAAAGCCGCCACTTCTTCCTTAAGAGATAAGTAATCAGCGTCTCTGGCAAGCTTATCAAAAATATCAGTAATCTGGCATTCCTTTATCTCTTGATCGTAAGGGGTTTTATTACCATTCTGATAGGCATTTAACTTCCTGATGGCAAGGGGGTCAAGCTTCAGTTTTTTGGCTATATGCTCAATCACGCTTTCGATTACGAATATGCCCTGCGGAGCTCCAAAGCCCCTGAAAGCGGTATTGGGAGGCAGATTGGTGCGACAGGCTCTACCTCTAATGCGGGCATTGGGAATATGATACGCATTTTCGGCATGAAACAAGGCACGCTCCAGAATGGCAACCGATAAATCGGCATAGGCACCGCCATTGGCAAGTAGCTGTATGTCATAGGCAAGTATCTTGCCTTCATCACTGTATGCCACTTTCCACAAGGACGTAAAGGGATGTCTTTTACCGGTGGCATGCATATCCTCATCACGGCTAAGCTTTACCTGTACGGGCTTACGGCTAATGAATGCCCCCAGGGCTGCCATGCAAGCCCAAATGGTGGCAGCACGTTCTTTTCCGCCAAATGCTCCGCCCAAGCGAGGTAAATCTACCACAATGTCATGCGCGGGAATGCCCAGTAGGTGCGAAACCACTTCCTGAACTTCCATAGTGCTTTGCGTTGCGCATTGCAATAGCAATCTGCTATCCTCAAAGGGAATCGCCCGGGTACGTTGACCTTCCATATAAAAGTGCTCTTGTCCGGAGTTGCTGGTCTGTCCCTCCAGCACATTCGCCGCTCCGGCAAACACAGCATCAACATCGCCGCATTCTATTCGTCTTTCTGGAACATACCATTCGCCTTTCGCATCCGCAATCAGCACATCCAGAATTGGCTCCAGTTCTTCATATTGCAGCTTTATTAGCTTGGCTGCTGTTTCGGCGATAAATTCGTCCTCTGCTAATACCATTGCCAGAGGCTGGTGATGATACATTATTATCTCTTCGGGAAATAGCGGCTCATCTTTTATCACATGGCCAATCTGGTTCTCTCCGGTGATACTTTTTGCGGTGATAACGCTATGCACTCCGGGATAACTTTCTGCCTCGCTTACATCCATGCTTACAATTCTGGCATGAGCTATGGGAGAAAAGAAGAACTTGGCATGCAGCATGCCATATACACAGGCTTCATCGGCAATAAATCGCGATCTGCCCGTCAGGTGCAAACTTCCGCTAATGTGCGAAGGCTGTTTCATGCTTGCCTCCCTTTAATTTGCTCTATGTAAATAGCAATATGCTCAATTATCAGCTTTTTGCGATATTCTGCGCTTCCCCGCACATCGCTTAGCGGGGCAAAGTCTGCGGCAATAGCCTCGGCGATGGATTTACTATCCAGTTCTGAAGCTGCTTTGCCGATAACTAACTCGCCAAACTTACCCGACAGCACAGTAGTGGCAGCCACACCTCCCAGGGCAAGGCGGGCACTACAAATCCTGTCGCCATCCCATGCAAGGTTTATGGCAGTTACCACCGATGAAATATCCACCGATTTGCGTTTGGCACTCTTGATGCTGTGAACGTAGTTGCCTCTTGGGATGATGGGCAATAGCAGCTCTTTTATTATCTCATTTTGCTGTAGTGCAGTTTTGCGGTAAGCGATAAAGAAGCTGCTAAGGGGGAAAATCCTTTCACCCTGACGGGATGCAAGAACCAGCCTGGCATCAAGTGCCAACAGCAGCGGAAGGCTGTCACCAATGGGAGAAGCATTGGCAATATTGCCAACAATGGTGCCAAAATTGCGTATTTGGCGTGAGGCAATCTTATTTATCAGCTCACGCAAGGCAGGATAATCTGATTTTGCTATGCCCGATTCAAACAACTGGCTATAGCTTATCATTGCCCCAATATGCAGCCCGTCTCTTTGCAGGTAAAGCTTATTTAGAGCATCGATGCGGCATAGGTCTATCAAAACAGGAAACTCCCTGCGGCTAATGTTCATCTGAACCACAATGTCCGTGCCTCCGGCAATGAACCTTGCTGCTGGTTCGCTATCGCAAATATCGAATAATGATGACATGTCTTCGGGCAGATAATACTTCTGTACCAAGCCCGGATTGGCATTATCAGCTTCGCCCATATAAGCAGCCTGCTTAAAGCTAAACAGCAGTGGCTCCACTTCCCTGCACCACTGCGGGACAATAGTATCCGGGCTATAGTTCACGGATATCTCCATTGCAGCATCCAAAATGGATTGATAGCCTGTACAACGGCAGAGATTGCCTTCTAAGGCAGAGAAAATGCTTTCTTTATCGGGATGGCTTTGCATGGCAAACATGGCAAACATGCTCATCACAAATCCCGGGGTGCAATACCCGCACTGAGTTCCATGATGCTTTAGCATTGCTTCCTGAATGGGGTGCAGCTCTTCAGGTGTGCCAATTGCCTCAATACTAATCAGATGCCTTCCATGTAGCTTTGCGGCTGGATATAAACATGAGTTTATAGCTTCATACACAATGCTGCCTTCACGCGGATAGGCTATTACCACTGTGCACGCGCCACAATCGCCTTCGTTGCAGCTACATTTGGTGCCATACATATTTTGATGTTTATTAAGCCAATCCAAGGTGCTAAGTCCTGCCGGAATACTTGCGCTTAGCTCTTTTCCATTCAGATAAAAACTAATCCGGTTATACTGCATATTTGCGTTCATAATGCCTTCTTTTTGCTACTTTTCATCACGCGCTCTATCGCGTTCCATGTCTTTCTTTTGCAGGCTTTCGCGTTTGTCATACAGCTTCTTGCCCTTGGCTAAGGCCAAGCTTACCTTGCAAAAGCCTTGTTCGTTTATATATATCTCCAGGGGAATCAGGGTCATGCCCTGTTCTTCCACCTTGCTTTTTAGACGGTTTATCTCGTTCTTGTGTAATAACAATCGGCGGGGACGCTCTGCCTGATGATTGAAAAACGAAGCCTTCTCCCAGGGANNTTATCCACTTTGGCATAGCTGTCCTTAAAGTTCAGCTTGCCCGCACGGATGGATTTTATCTCGGTTCCCACCAACGCTATACCCGCTTCAAACTTCTGTATCACAAAGTACTCGTGCAGTGCTTTTCGGTTTTTTATGGATATCATTGTTGTTCCTGTATCAGTGTTTTATAGCTTATTGCTGTTGTTAGCAAGTCTGCTTCGTTAACATGGCATAGTTCGCCATTTAGCATAGATGCCGTGCCGTTTACAATCACATCTCGAACGTTGCGGCTATTTGCTGCATACACCAAATGAGAATAGGGAGTGTAGATGGCTTGGCTGCCCAATTCATCCAGCTTTATCACTACGATGTCTGCCAACTTACCACTTTCTATGCTGCCAATCTCATTAGCTTTACCAATAGCCCTGGCAGCGTCAATGGTAACTCCGGCAAATGCCTGTTTTGCAGGTAGAAAGGTAGCGTCATTATTAAGAGTTTTATGCAGTTTGGCAGTTACTGACAGCTCTGCCAAAAGGTCAAGATCGTTGTTACTCGCCACGCCATCGGTGGCAAGGCAGTAGTTTATCCCATGCTGCTGATACCTGGCAATCGGGGCAAAGCCTGAGGTTAATTTCAGGTTACTCTCGGTGCAGATGGCAATGCTGCTGTTGCCATGTTTTGCTAATAGCTGCATCTCGGCATCATCCACCCAGATGCCATGCGCAAAGACAGCCGGAACATCCAGCAAGCCCAGTGATTCCAAATAGGCAACTGGTCTATTGCCATGTTCGGCAATGCAGTTTTGAACTTCGGTCTCTGTTTCGCTAAGGTGCAAATGGATAAGGAAGCCCTCTTTGGCAGCCACTTCAGCACACCGGCGAAGAGTGGCTTTACTGCAAGTATAAATGGCATGTGGGGCAAGGCTGAAATCCACCAATTGCCTTTCTTTATACCGCTGTTTCATCTCTCTCACCTTCGAGCCAATGCCCTGCAAATACTTTTCTCCCCTGTCAGGCGGGTCTATCAAGGCTTCGCTAACTATCACCCTTAGCCCGGCCTTACTGCAAGCATCGGCAATTGCCGCCATGTGAAAATACATATCATTGCTGCATGTTATGCCATTACGAAGCATTTCTGCAGCACCGTGCAGGCAAGCATCATATACAAAGGTCTCGTTTACCAGCTTGGCTTCCAAAGGCCAGATATGATTCTGCAACCAATCTTGCAGGGGTAAATCATCTGCCAGGCCTCTAAAATAGGTCATGGGTAAATGAGAATGAGCATTTATCAGCCCGGGTATTACTAAGCAGTTAGAAGCGTCAATCTCCGCTTTGGCGGTGTAGCTCGATGAACCAAGCGGAAAGATGGCTGCAATCTTGTTTCCAATAATCCCGATGGCATGCTGCTCCAGCACCCGCCGCTGCTCATCCATGCAA
>DIMZ01000121.1:0-539 GCA_002425825.1 Cloacimonetes bacterium UBA5553
AGTGTTCATACATTCGTTCTCAGCTAAGTGTGCGCCTAAGGCTAAGGAAATAATTCCTCGACAAAAATAGCGTGTTATAGAAAATGCCTTGTCTAAGCAGAATAGAGGTTTGGAGTAATTATGATAAATGTGATGAACCTTAGCAAAGAGTTTCCCAAAAAGGATGGAACAGTATTTAAGGCGGTTGACGATATCTCGTTTGAAGCCAGGGATGCAGAGATAGTTTGCCTATTGGGTGTGAACGGAGCAGGTAAAACAACCACCATGCGTATCCTCTCCACAGTGTTCAAACCCACTTCGGGAACGGCAGAGATTCAAGGGTTTAATATACTCAGTCAAGCTCAGCAGGTAAGAGAAAATCTTGGCTTTTTAACCGGTGATACGGGGCTATATAATAGACTACGTGGATCAGAATTCATCCGCTACTTCGGCAGGCTCTATTCTGTTCCCGAAAAGACCATTGATGAACGCATAAAAGAGATGGCAGATCTCTTGGACATGCATGACTTTCTTGACAAAAAAATCGAGTTTATGTCCAC
>DIMZ01000121.1:590-5019 GCA_002425825.1 Cloacimonetes bacterium UBA5553
ACGAAACATAGTGTCTTTTATTCGCCAATGCAAACAGCGCGGTAAGTGCGTGCTATTCTCCACCCACATTATGCGTGAGGCAGAAAGGCTGGCAGACAGAGTGGTGATGATCCACAAAGGCAAGATTTTGGCAAATGGTAGCTTGGAAGACTTGCGCGAACAATCTAATCAGACTGATCTGGATGACATCTTTGTGCACTTTGTGAACCAATTTACCGATGAAGCGGAGGTTTTGGCTAATGAATTTTAAGAAAGTCGGCGTAGTTTATCGTAAAGAGCTATTAGAAGTTCTGCGCGATAAGCGAACTCTTTTCGCTACACTAATTCTGCCGGTGTTATTGTATCCGCTATTGATTGTTGGTTTTAATTCCATTATGACCCGCCAGACTGAAGCACTGCAAGAACAGGGTGCAACCATTGCGGTGATGGATAGCACGAGCAACGATGTTTCTCGCAAACTAGTGACTGATATGAGCAGGATAGAAAACTATACTTTTGTCCCTTATAGTGCTTCTACTGCTAAGCTATATAATGAGAAAGACATCCAGGCGATTGTTAGCATACGTGATTCCATTGGTATTGATGGAACTCAATTCTATAAAGTATATATTCAGTACGATAAGTCGAAAGATAAAGGGCGCATAATATTCGACAAACTGAAGAGCAGTATATCTGAGACTGAAAAGGGAATTCAGAAAGATCAGCTCGCTCAATCCGGCATAAATCCTGAATTCATGGAGTTGGTAAGCGTTCGTGAACGAGATACATCCACCGCTCAGAAGAAGATGGGTATGCTGCTGGGAATGTTTTTGCCTTACATAATGATAATCATGCTCTTAACAGGTGCATCCTCAGTAGCAGCGGATTTGGTAGCCGGAGAAAAAGAACGCAGAACGCTGGAAACCCTGCTAGTATCGTCCGCTGCCAGACAAGAACTGGTGTTTGGAAAATACCTAACTATAATCACTCTGGCAATGGTGAACGTAATGGTAAATCTATTCAGCATCAGCTTCTCGTTAAAGTTCATGCTTGCCAATGCTGCTGCTGATATGTCTGGTGTTCAGATGCCTATAAGTGCAATATTTATCTTGCTGGCAGCCATGATTCCCCTGGCTACATTCTTTGCAGCACTATTGCTATCGATATCCACCTTTAGTCGCAACATGAAAGAAGCGCGCACCTATGAGCAGCCGATATTATGGGTTGCGATGATGATGGCGATGGTAAGCTTTTTACCCGCTGTGGAAATGAGTAATCTGATGGCACTGATTCCTGTGGTGAATATTGCTCTGTTGTTCAAAGCGGTAATGATAAATGAATATGCTATGTCTCACTTGTTTATTACCATATTCAGTACTCTGCTATTGGACTTGGTGGTAGTCTGGATGACAGTGAAGCTGTTTACAACTGAATCAGTTCTATTCCGCTCAGAAGATGATGGCGGTAGCATAAAGTCTGTTCGTCAAAACAAGCGTAACTTCTTCNNTTCAATCCTTACTACGGCTTGGTATATTTCTCTATTGCGCTTATCGTAATGTATTACCTTGGTTCATACTGGCAAATGAAAGACCTTATGGCAGGCTTGCAAAAGACTCAACTGCTTATTATAGCAATGCCGGTGTGGATTATCCTGCGCATTCTCAAGCTGAAAGAGAAAGATATACTACGCCTCAGAGCACCAAAGATAAAAGAAGCATTGNNATATTGCTGTGCCTGCAGCAATAGTGGTGGCAGTGCTATCTCAGGTGATAAATATGGTGTTCCCTTTCCCGCCCAAGTATATAGAAGCCATGTCTCGGTTGTTTACTATGGATGCATCGGTGCTAAAGGTGTTCATCGTTATGTCGGTGCTTCCTGGCTTCTGCGAAGAGTATATGTTCCGTGGTTTTATTATGCGTTTCTTTGAGAAGTATGGCAGCAGAATGGCTGTTATAATCAGTGCATTACTTTTTGCAGCATTCCATCTTGATCCCTTCCGCTTCCTTCCTGTTTTCCTGCTGGGATTACTATTAGGCTATCTTACAATTAGATCGGGATCTATAGTTAATAGCATGCTTTCTCATACAATTAATAATGGTGTTGCTCTGCTGATTGTTACATATTCTGAAGCAAACTGGCTAAAGCCATTTGTTAGCGGTGCTGATGTAATTCGGTTTTGGGTGGTGTTGCCCGCAATTGTTATCCTGGCTTTAGCCTTGTATCTGTTTCATAAAGTTACCCAAGAAAGGAGTTTATAAATGTGCGGAATAGTTGGATATATCGGATCCAAGAATGCTCTGCCAATAGTTGTGGAGGCACTAAAACGCTTAGAATACCGCGGATATGACAGTTCCGGTTGTGCACTGATTCACGAAGATGAGCTTCAGGTTTACAAAAAGCAAGGAAAGATAATTGAGCTGGAGCGTAGCCTGCCTGAGCCGAACAAGTGCAGCGGGAACATAGCCATCGCTCATACTCGTTGGGCTACTCATGGAGAGCCAANNTGCACATCCGCATACAGATTGTAAGCATAACATTGCCGTAGTACACAATGGAATAATTGAGAATTACAAACTGCTGCGAGAGAAGCTTATTGAGCTTGGACATACCTTTGTATCCGAAACCGATACAGAGGTGCTGGCACACCTTATAGAGCAGTTTTTAACTAGCGAAGCTAATCTTGAAGATGCTGTTCGTGAAGCGATGAAGCGAGTTGAAGGTACCTATGGCCTGGTTGTTCTATCCAAACATGAGCCGGACAAGCTAATTGCTGTGCGCAAAGGAAGTCCGCTTATAATCGGTATTAGTGATACAGAACACTTTATAGCCAGTGACGTAAGTGCAATTATTATTCACACCAAACGGGTTATTTACCTGCAGGATAATGAGGTGTGCATAGTTAAAGCTGATGGTTTTGAGATTACTACCTTGGATAAACACAGCGTAAAGCCGCAGATATCGGTGGTAGATTGGGATATCTCTGCCATAGAAAAGGGCGAATTTAAGCACTTCATGCTAAAGGAAATCTACGAGCAACCCATTACTATTGGCAATGGGTTTCGTGGGCGTATAAATAACCAGTTGGGCACAGCCCGGCTTGGGGGTCTTAATCTTCCCAGCTTCGAGCTAAGAAAGATAAAGCAGATACACCTGGTTGCCTGCGGGACATCCTTTCATACTGCTCTAATCGGCAAGTATATCATTGAAGACATAGCCCGTATTCCCGTTCATGCGGAGTATGCCTCTGAGTATCGCTATCGAAATCCATTGATACCAGAGGACACATTAGTGTTCGTAATTAGCCAGTCTGGTGAAACAGCAGATACATTAGCGGCCATGCGGGAAGCCAAAGCCAAAGGTGCCAGGGTATTAGGCATTACTAATGTAGTAGGCTCCACTATTGCTCGTGAAAGCGACGGAGGCACCTACATCCATGCAGGTAGCGAGATTGGTGTTGCTTCTACAAAAGCTTTTACTTCTCAGGTTACCATTATGGTGCTACTAGCCGTGCTGATGGGAAGAATGAATCACCTCTCGCCCATTGATGGTATGGAGTATATAAAAGAATTAGAGTCCATACCCGATAAGGTAAACTGCATCCTACGTCTTAACGACTGCATCAGAACGATTGCCGATAGTATAAAGGATTGCCCAAATGCACTTTACCTTGGTAGAGGCGTGAACTTCCCGGTTGCCTTGGAAGGCGCACTAAAACTAAAAGAGATATCCTATATTCATGCTGAAGGCTATCCTGCTGCAGAGATGAAGCATGGGCCAATCGCCTTGATAGACGAAAACATGCCGGTGGTGGCTATTGCTACAAAAGACCCGCTATATGACAAAATATACTCCAACCTTCAAGAAGTTCGTGCCAGAAAGGCAAGACTGATTACCATCGCTACCGAAGGTGATACAGAGCTGGAAAAGATATCGGAGCATGTGATATACATACCTGATACCATGACCAATCTACAGCCTTTGCTAACGGTTATCCCGCTGCAGTTACTTGCTTACCATGTGGCAGATTTACGCGGCTTCGATGTGGATCAACCCCGCAATCTGGCCAAGAGTGTAACGGTGGAATAGTGAAAGACAGAAGCGTGTGTGGTGTAGTTTGCGCTACTGATTGCAGAGCTTATGAGATAGAGTGTGATGGCTGTGTAAAACTACAGGGGCAGGTAGATTGGGCTAGGTTTTATAACGACACCCATTGCCCAATATATAGATGTGTAATGAACAAGCAAATCAGCTCATGTGCAGATTGTGGCTTGGCTCCTTGCGAGATTTGGCTAAACACACGCAATCCAGATGCATCGGACGAGGAGTTTAGTAACGATATCCAATCCAGACTACGGAACCTAATCACGTAGATACTTTTAAATGAGATAACAGCAATAAAGCCTGTTGGTTGGTTCCAACAGGCTTTTCTTACATAGCTATATCTAATCTT
>DIMZ01000207.1:0-186 GCA_002425825.1 Cloacimonetes bacterium UBA5553
GTAACCGATCCTACCAACTTCCGTAAGCAGAAATTCCTGGTGATAGAACTGCTATAGAAAGCAAGTAGTATAACTATATACAAATTGGGTGTGACCTTGGTTGCACCCTTTTTGTTTGTATACGGTTTAGCATTTATAGCTGCTTTCTCGAGTTTATTGCATTGGAATTACGGATGAAATACGCAT
>DIMZ01000207.1:214-1901 GCA_002425825.1 Cloacimonetes bacterium UBA5553
TTCATTAGTAATTGGAGCAAGGAACGAGGGAAAGTAGCTAACAAACATCTTGACTCATCTCGGGACTTTGGATTATTGATTGTATAAGTAGTTTGCAATTGTGGAGACGAAATGAGCGATAAAAGAAAGGCAACAGTTATCTTGGGTGGTGGCTCAGCATTTGGCTTAGCTCACATTGGTGTGCTGAGTGAACTGGAGCGTGAGTACGACATCCGTGGAATAATTGGCACCAGTATGGGAGCAATTGTTGGCGGGTTATATGCCATGGGGATGGATTGCCGGGAGATATTGGACATAGCCGGAAGACTTAGCAATGCCAAGGTATTATCTCCATTAAATATTGACTTGCGTATAGGTGGTATATTTGATGGCCTGGCTGCATTGAAGCTGTATAGGGAATGGACGAATGATGCATGCATTGAAGACGGCACTATTCCTTACATCGCATGTGCTTTTGATCTGCACAGCCGCTCCACAATACTATTCGACAAAGGCTTATATGCCGATGCTATGAGAGCATCCAGCTCTATCCCATACATATTTACACCTTATGCACTGCATAACTATTTGTTTGTTGATGGTGGCATAGAGCATCCCCTCCCACTTGCGTTTAATAAGATGCTAAAAAGTGATATTCTGATAGCAGTTAATGTACTGCCAATGGTGCCACAAAGTGCCGAGAAGCTAAACCTGAATAACCCGAAACCTGCTAAGCAAAAGCGGCTATTGCGTAGCGAAGTGGTAATGAAATCAGTGTTTCAGAATCAGGCTTATCTTGCTTTGCGTGATATTATCAGCTATGAGCCGGATATGGTTATAAATGCCTGGATGCCAGATGCAAATCCATTTGCCTTTCATAAGTATAATGAGTTCTTCCGCTTTGGTAGAAAAATGGCACGGCAGTCTATTGAAGAATATAGTGAGCCAAGCTTCATCTCGCTTATCCGCAGAAACTATCAAAACATGATTAACAAAACAGGTTTCTGGAAGTGATAAAAAGATATTGCTTGACGTAAAACGGACGTTTAGAAAGAATAGATTCGATTGCTTGATAGCATCCAAAAGAACAAATCGTTATCCGTGTGAAGAGCTGAAGTTTTCGGATAACAAACCATTTTCCCCACTAAGTGAATAATGTGCTTGTTCTTATTGGTGCAAAGAAAACCGGTAGTTCACGTACCTTGTAAAGGTCGTGAATTGATAAGAGCTTAACAAGCAATTCGCATAGCCATATAATAAACAAGCGAGGAGTATCTAATGAAGGAGCTCATCAAGATTCTATCTGAGGTTAATGCAGGCATGGTTTTAGATGCTGCAACCGGAAGAGGGGATTTTATCCACACATTGAAGCAGAACTTGAAATCCTACACTCAGATTATTGGTATCGACAATTCTGAAAAAAGCGTAGATTATGCCCAGAAGCTCTTTCCCGATAACGACGTGGAAGTATTCAAAATGAATCTGGAGTCAATCCAGTTTGAAGATGCCTATTTTGATCTTGTTTGCATGTCCAATTCATTGCACCATCTCCAAAACCCAATTAGCGTTATTAATGAGCTGATGCGAGTATTAAAACCAGGCGGTATGTTGCTAATCTCAGAGATGTACAGTGATGGTGATCAGAGTGCCGCCCAGCAAACGCATATCTATATGCATCATTGGATAGCAGGGGTTGACAGGCTTGGCG
>DIMZ01000207.1:1909-6276 GCA_002425825.1 Cloacimonetes bacterium UBA5553
GAGTGTATCACAGAGCTACCTATACCCGGCACGAGCTAACAGATTTTGCCAAAAGCCTGAAGCTAAACAAAACAAACATCATTGATTCGTATGTGCCGGTAGATAATCCCAATAAGAATTGCGAGAGCCTGATAAACAACTGCAAAGATACCATTAAGAGGCTGCAAAATATGCCGAATAGCAGCGAGTTGATAGCCGAAGGTAATACCTTACTGCATAGAATTAGTGAGATTGGTTGTGCCAGTGCCAGCCGATTTATCATAACCGGATATAAACCAAAAGGAGATAAATAATGCTGATAGAAGAAGATCTGTTTAGCTNNCAAGTACAATTAAATCGCTTAGCGAAAAAGATAGGCCTGCAAGGGTATACACAATTAAAAGGGAACGAGCTAATCTTTAAACTGCTTGAGTTTCAGGCAGCCCAGGAAGGCGTGGCTTTTGTTACTGGCTGTTTGGAGATTATGGACGATGGCTTCGGTTTCCTTAGGTTTCCTCAAAATAACTATAACCCCGGCAGAGACGATGTATATGTGTCTTTAACCCAGATTAGACGCTTTGGGCTAAAGACAGGGCACATGATTAGCGGCCCGGTGCGTTCACCCAAAGAGGGGGAAAAGTATTACGCACTGCTGAGGGTGGAGTCTGTGAACTATATGGCTCCTACTTGCATGCAGGACTTACGAACATTTGATGAGCTAACACCTTATTACCCTACCGAGAGACTTAATCTGGAGTTTGATCCCAAAAACTACTCTACACGTATTATAAACTTGTTCACTCCCATTGGTAAGGGGCAGCGTGGGCTTATTGTTGCTGCACCGCGTACCGGAAAAACCACCTTGCTTCAAGACACTGCTAATGCTGTGCTCAGCAATCATCCTGAAGTTTATCTTATAGTGCTGTTGGTGGATGAACGCCCCGAAGAAGTAACCGAGATGAAGAAGATATTAAAGCCGGGCAATAGAGAAGTGATTAGCTCCACCTTTGATGAGTCTCCCAAGAATCATTCCGCTGTGGCAGAAATGGTTTTAGCTAAAGCTAAACGTATGGTTGAGCTTGGTCAGGACGTGGTGATTGTTCTTGATAGCATCACAAGGCTTGCCCGTGCTTATAACAACGTTACTCCATCCAGCGGAAAAGTGCTAAGTGGCGGTATTGATGCCAATGGACTTATCAAGCCCAAGAAGTTTTTTGGCTCTGCCCGTAATACTGAGGAAGCAGGCAGCTTAACCATCATTGCCACGGCTTTGATAGATACCGGCAGCAAGATGGATCAGGTTATCTTTGAAGAATTTAAGGGAACCGGTAATATGGAGCTGGTATTAGATCGCTCAATCAGTGATTCCAGATTATATCCTGCTATCGACCTTGTGAAGAGCGGAACCAGACGCGAAGAGCTGCTGTTAACCAAGATGGAGCTAAGCCGTATGTATGTGTTGCGTAAGTTCCTGAAAACCATCAGCCCTGTTCAGGGAATCGAAACCCTACGTAAAAAGATGCAATCAACAGAGACTAACAACGATTTATTGAACTCGATGAGCAACTAATGCATTATAAACTCCCGCGTGTGAACTGGATAGTAGTAGCCTTGCTGGTCTTGGTTTGCTGGAGTAATATTGCCTCTGCCTCGATTAGAAAGGAATTCCTTGATTTGGAGTCTATGTTTAAACGGGGAAAACTAAATGAAGTTCAAGATGCCATCGCAACACTAAAGCCCAATAATGACGAAGAAAGAGCCTGCATCGCTTATTACTCTGCCCTGCTTAAGGTTAAGCAAACTGATATTATTGCTGCTTTCGAGCAGGTGATAAGTAAGTATCCTAAGACTGACTATGCAAACCTTAGTTTGATGGAACTGGGTAAGCTGCATATATTAAATAGGGATATTGCGTCAGCTAAAACAGCCTTACGAAAGATTAGCTCAACATCACTGATGGAGCGTTTCTACTGGCTGGGATATTGCTCTTGGTGGGAAGATGATTATAGTGCTGCAATCAACAATGCTGAAAACTACCTTAGAATGGAGCCATCGGGCTCTTATACTGAGATTGCTCATTATCTGATTGCCGAATGTTATTTAATGCAGCGTAAAGCCAATAGTGCCGTTACTATCTTAAATGCTCTCTTGAACAAGAAGCTGCCTAATATCGACGAGCAGTATTTACTATACCGCTTGGGCTATGCAAACGAACTGGCAGATAAGTATAGCGATGCTTTGGGCTATTATAGAAGAGGATATGAACTGGATAAATACTCTCAAGTGGCATACCTGATTGAAGACAGGATATTCGAGCTGAAAACAAAAAGCAGAACGTTGGATATCAGCTTCCTTTATCCATACTCGCTGTTGCAAATAGCAACCATCCCAGACCCTGCCCCCGAACAAGCTCCCATCCTACCTGAAATACCGGTCATAACCCAAACAACACCACCGGTTTCAATGCCCAACAATGCTCCTGTTAAGCTGAAGTCAAAGCCCAACAGCGGCTATTGGCTGCAGGCTGGAAGATTTTCGAACGAGGAGAACGCCAACCGTCTGGTGGTGAACATTCGCTTGTTGAGTGTGCCAGCTGCATACTATGAGGATGTGCAGAGCGGTAAAAAGTCATGGGTCGTGGTTTGTGGTTCCTTTGAAGAGAAAGCCAAGGCAGAGGCAGCGAAGAGCGTTTTGGCAAGCAACGATATAAATAGCTTCGTTACACAATACTAAACTGCAGTAGAGGCTTTGTTGGAAGATAAGAAACTTACGCCGATGCTTAAGCAGTTTTATGAGGTTAAGCAGAAACATCCAGACAAGTTGGTTCTTTTCCGTATGGGTGATTTCTACGAGACCTTTTTTGAAGACGCACATACAAGCTCCCGCATTTTAAACATTACTCTAACCACGAGAAACAAGAATGATGATAACCCCGTTCCATTGGCTGGCTTCCCATACCATGCTCTTAGCAACTATCTGGATAAGCTGATCAAAGCTGGATTGAAGGTAGCCATCTGTGAGCAAACTGAAGACCCCAAGAAAGCAGTTGGCTTGGTTAGGCGTGAAGTTACAGAGATTATTACGCCTGGTGCGGTTCTGGATGTTGATCTTCTGGAAGGTAATGCCAGTGTGTATCTTGCTACCGTGTATTATCTTGATGCGACCAAGAAGATAGGCCTTGCCCATCTTGATTTGTCCACGGGTGAGTTTTTGTTTACAGAACTAAGTTCCGCAGAGCTGCCAAACGAACTTGCACGCATAAAACCTGCTGAGATTGTTGTGGATAGCCTTGCTGCCGAGCAGTTTATAAAGGATATGCATCTTGAACATACTCCAACAGTAAGTATATTCGATTCTTGGCAGTTCCAGGTTTCTGAAGCAAATACAATACTAAAACGGCATTTTGGAGTTAGCTCGCTGGAAGCATATGGCGCACATAACAAGAGTCTTGGTGCAACTGCGGCTGGAGCTACTATTGCCTACGTGCAGGGCTTATACAACAGTCCCCTGAAGCATATCTCTACCTTGCAGTACTATTCACTATCAAACTACATGCAGTTAGACGAGATTAGCCGCAGGAATCTGGAGCTTACACGTTCCATGCGCTATGGTAGCAGGCATGGCAGCCTGATCTCGGTGTTGGATCAAAGCATGACTCCGATGGGCTCGCGCTTACTTCAACAATGGCTGCTTCATCCATTGATGGACAGAGCCGCTATTGAATCCAGACAAGCCATTGTAGCTGCTTTCATGCAAAAAAGCGCGCACTTGAAAGAGCTTCGCAGCAACCTGAAAGAGATTGGCGACATAGCCAGAATAACTTCACGGCTTGGTTCTTTGCGAATAAACCCCCGTGAGTTGCTGGCACTAAAGTCATATCTACTATCGGCCAGTAACATCCAGGCTAAGCTGACTTTAATGGAGAATGATTTATTCTCAAGCTGGACTATTAGCATGGCTCAGTTTGATGACATAATTACTACCATTGAAAGTGCCATCCGCGAGAATCCTCCCATTACCATAACCGAAGGCAACATATTCCTTAAGGGCTACAACGACGATTTAGACGAGCTTCTGGAGCTTGTTCACGATGGAAAAAGCTGGATTGCCAGACTGGAAGAGGAAGAACGCCAAAAAACAGGTATTACTGCCCTTAAGGTTGGCTACAATCGTGTGTTTGGGTACTATCTCGAAGTAAGCTCGCAGCACAAACACAAGGTGCCGGACTATTATATAGCCAAGCAGACTTTGACCAATGCAGAACGCTACATCTCGCCAAGGCTAAAGGAATACGAAAGTAAGGTGCTATCCAGTGAAGAGAAGATTAAGAACCTTGAGCATGAGCTCTACAAAGAACTTCGTCAAAACCTAGCCGATGCACTGCCACG
>DIMZ01000207.1:6283-12733 GCA_002425825.1 Cloacimonetes bacterium UBA5553
GACATTGAGCGATATAATAGCAGAGATTGATGTATTTGCATCCCTTGCTTATCTTGCCTGGCAAAATCACTACTCGTGTCCGGTATTCACAGAGTCTCGGTCTTTGGAGATTAAGGACGGAAGGCATCCTGTAATAGAGAAGCTAGTGGAAGGCGATGAATTTATACCCAACGACACTTTTCTAGACTATCCCGATACCAGCATAGCACTTATAACCGGTCCCAACATGGCAGGTAAATCCACTTATCTACGCCAGGTTGGCTTACTGGTAATCATGGCACAAATGGGCAGCTATGTTCCCGCCACACAGATGAATATGCCCATCTTTGACCGTGTGTTCACGCGGGTTGGAGCATCAGACAACCTTGCTCAGGGGCAGAGCACCTTTTTGGTTGAAATGATTGAGACGGCTAATATCCTCAATTCTGCTACACCTAATTCTCTTATCCTATTGGACGAGATCGGACGAGGAACTTCCACGTTCGATGGACTGTCGCTGGCCTGGGCTATCATTGAGCATATCCAACGCTACAAACATTCACTAACTCTTTTTGCCACCCATTATCATGAACTTACTGAACTGGAGAATCTCTATCCCGATATCAAGAACTACAATGTAGCAGTTAAACAGTGGAATGATGAAATGATCTTTGTTCGCAAGATTGAGCGGGGTGGGGCAGACCAAAGCTATGGAATTCAGGTTGCCAGATTAGCTGGCGTTCCCGATAAAGTGATAAGGCGTGCCAAGGAGATTCTTAAAAACCTGGAAGAGCACGAGATAAGCCCACAAGGTTTAACTGCAAGTATCCGCCGGAAGCTTAGCCGTGAGATTCCCCAAATTGATATTTTTGAAGTACTTGCCGATAAGGCAGGTGAGAATGATCCCATATTGAACGAGATAAAGGAACTGGAACTAAATGAGCTTAGCCCCATGCAGGCATGGCAGCTTCTTCAAGATATCCAGAACCGACTTTTAGGAGAGTAATGAACAAGCTCCTTATTATCATCATAGCTGCTTTTATACTGTTATTAGGTGCATGTGCGGTTAATACAGTAAATGAAGCAGGTAGAATCAATGGAAACAGTATTCGGGATGACGACTTTATGAACGCATATCGTGGTCATTTTGCCAATTTCAGCTTTCAGAATGGCAGAAGCCCTGATAATGAAGAAAAGCTAAAGATATTTAGCGAAACCTGGCTGAACATAACACGCTACGTTATACTAAAGGACTACTACAAAAAGTATAAGATTAGCACCAATATGCGTGAAGTGCTGGATACTCTATCCACCAATATCCCTGCTCATATAGTTAATTCTCCCTTATTCAAGGTTAATGGCAAGTTCGATAAGCAGCTATATCTACAATCCTTAACTACGGATAGGCCAGAAAACCTTGCTCCTCTGCGCAGACATTATTTGGAAAACCTGATTCCTATTATAAAATTAAAAGAGAAACTGATTGAGAATGAATTAATCACGCCCAAGGAAAGTAAGCAGATTGCCAAAATATTAGCCAGCAAAGCAGATATCGAGCTAGTTATCTTCGATCCCGCGCAGCAGAGAGTAATTCTTAGTGATGCTGAGATTGCCGAGTATTACAATTCCAACCTCAGCCGTTTCAGCTTGAAGCCCTACCATAGCCTTGCCTACGCCATGGTGCCAGTTTTACCGGTTGTGGATGATAGGCAGATTTCTTATGCCATGGCAGACTCGGTTTTAACGCTGCTAAACAAAGGAAACGTTGCAGAGGAGATTATCCGCAATACAAATAGCAGTTCCGGGCTATTATCGATGGTAGATCACGGCTATGTAAAGACCTCGGATTTACCTGAGGACTTAGGCTTCATCTTAGGGTCTATAAATGATGGCTCATATTCTCAGGTGCTAAGGTCTGAGCTTGGCTGGGCAATATATCACAAAGTGCAGAGCACAAAAAGTTTAACCCATTATCGAACTATATTTATCCAAACTTTGGCAAGTCGCTCAACGCTGGCAGCACCGGAAACCCTGGCTTCCAGAGTGGCAGCCCTGGCAAGCAGCATTGGCTTGGAAAGTGCAGCGGATGAATTCGACTTAGCATACAGCACCACTGGCGTTCAATATGCCGACAGCCTTGGGATAAACGCCAAAGATATCAGATCGGCTGTTATTGGCTGGTTGTCAAAAGCACAGAAGGGCTCTATATCTGCACCAATATATTCAAACGAGCTATCAGCATGGTTAGTGTTTGAAGTAGTGGATATTCAGAGATTAACGGTAAAAAAGTTCAGCGATGTTAGGGAAAGCCTTATCCCCGAACTAACAGCAATCAGGCAAAAAGAACTAAACCATAATAAGGCAAAAGCTTGGGCAGAGGCTAGCAGTATTAGTGCTGCCGATAAGCATGGCTCACAAACACTTAGCAAAGTAGATATGAACTTTGTTTGGAATGGTGTTCCTTTGGGTAATATCTACTTCCAGGCTGTGCATGCGAACCTTAATAAACAAGGATTGGCAGTAGTGGAGCATAACGACATACTTATAGTCCCCATAGTGCGCAAACTATACTTTACAGAAGAAAAGCCTGGCATTGAACAGATAAGAGCAGCTTATGTTCAGACCCTTGCCCCGAACTGGTTTGACAAGTGGTTGGACGCCAAAGTTAAAGCGGCAAAAGTACAGATAAACAACGCCCCATGAGTGAAGCAAGATTACACATTCACGAGCTGTTTATGTCTGAGGCGATAAAGGAAGCCAAACAGGCAGAACTGGAAAACGAGATACCAGTTGGTGCGATATTGGTAAAAGACAACCAAATAGTGCTGCGCGAGCACAATCGCACCAAGCAATTAGCCAACCCTCTTGCGCATGAAGAAAAATTGATTATTGACAAAATGATGGCTTCTGAAGCTGTGTTCCTTTACGACTATACCCTTTACGTAAGCCTTGAGCCATGCTTGATGTGCGCCGGGATGATAATCTGGAGCAGAGTGGGCACGGTAGTTTGGGGAGCTTCTGATCCCAAAGCGGGTGTAGTTGGTTCTGTTTACAATGTGTTGAAGGATAAAAGCTTCAATCATCATCCCAAGGTTATCGGTAAAGTACTGCAAGCTGATTGTGCAACACTGCTTACAGATTTCTTTGGGAGAAAACGTTAGCTAACACGCGGAGAGTTGCCGGAGCGGTTGAACGGGACGGTCTCGAAAACCGTTGTATCTTTACGGGTACCCAGGGTTCGAATCCCTGACTCTCCGCCATTAAGTGCCGCAGATTCCCTCTACGTATTACGGTTATATTACGGGTGAAATACGCATCTCATCCGTATTTCATGCGTATTTCATTAGTAATTCGATCAAGGAAGCTGCATGGAAGAAGAAAGCGTAACATCCCTAAGCACAAAACTAACATAGCTTTATTAGCTTTACAAATTTGGCCTCCCTGAGACCATGCACCAAAATCAACAAAAAGGAATCACTTAGTGTTAAAATTCACAGACATCACTCTACCCGAACCATTACTGCGAGCCGCAGCAGCTCTTAACTATGAAAAGCCTACTAAAGTACAAGAACTAACCATTCCCTGGTTACTCGAAAACGATAGAGACCTTATTGCCCTTGCTCAAACCGGAACAGGTAAAACAGCCGCTTTTGGCTTTCCCGCTCTCAGCTTAACCGATGTGGAAAAGCTGAGTGTGCAAACCCTTATTCTGTGCCCAACCCGTGAGCTTTGTATTCAGATTAACAACGATTTGGCTTCCTATGCAAAGTTTATGCCCAGGATAAAGACCACTGCCATTTACGGTGGAGCACCGATTTTTAAGCAGAAAGAGGCTTTGCAAGCAGGTGTGCACATAGTTGTTGGAACTCCCGGGCGTGTATATGACATGATTCGTCAAGGCGTACTGAAGATAGATAACATAAATCTGTTAATCCTTGATGAAGCAGATGAGATGCTAAACATGGGTTTCAAAGAAGACTTATTTAATATTATGAGCCACACGCCATCTGGTAAGCAAACCCTGCTGTTTTCAGCAACTATGCCGGCAGAAGTGGATAAGCTGGCAAAGAGTTTTATGAAGAATCCGCATAGGATTAGTGCCGGTAACGAGCAACAGGGTGCAGATAACATCGCCCATTTCTACTACAGAGTACAGGCTAGGGATAAGTATCTGGCACTAAAACGTATTGCCGACATGAGCCCCAAAATTTACGGTATTATTTTTTGCAGAACTCGATNNCCCAAGAGATTGCCGACAAACTGCAGCACGATGGCTATAATGCCGATGCTTTGCATGGAGATTTGTCTCAGGGTCAGCGTGAACTGGTGATGAGTCGGTTCAGAACCAAGTTTGTGCGTCTGCTGGTGGCCACCGATGTGGCAGCGCGTGGATTGGATGTGGATGATCTGACTCATATAATAAACTACCATGCTCCCACCGATCCAGATGTATATATCCATCGCTCAGGTCGTACCGGTAGAGCGGGGAAGAGCGGCGTTTCTATTACTATTATCCATAGTAAAGAGATTAGTGCCTTAAGAGCAGTGGAAAAACGTCTGGGTAGAGAGATTGCATATAGCAAAATCCCGGGCGGAAGAGAGATATGCGAGAAGCAGCTTTTTAACTTTATTGATACGGTAGAGCGTGTGCAGATAGACAGTGAGCAGATAGATTCTTTCCTTCCCGCTGTGTATAAAAAGCTGGGTTGGATGACGCGAGAAGAGCTTATTCAGAGATTCGTTTCGGTGGAGTTTAATAGATTCTTAAGCTATTACAAGGACATAAAAGACCTTGCTGCTAACGAAGAAAAAGCACCGGATCAACGAAAAAAGCGGTCTTGGGATGCAAAGGGTGGTCAGGAAGGCGAGAAAGATATGGATAAATCACAGTTTATCTTTAAGACCTTCAGGCTAAACTTAGGGCGCAATTCACAGGTTACCAAGCGTGAGCTAATGCGATACATTAACCGTTTGAAGGTTACTCGCAGCATAGAGATTGGACAGATAAACATCTCCGATAACTATAGCCATGTGGATTTGGATGGCAGATACGAGAATCAGTTGTTAAAAGCCTTTAAGGCAAACAAATACAATGGCATAACCGTGGAAGCTTCTGTTGTTACATCTACCAAAAATGCTAAGCGAAACAAAGATAGTTACAGAAAGTAAACGCAAAAACACAGTTTAGGCTTGACAAAAAAGCCAGCATGAAAGTTTATGCTTTGCACGTGGCGAGATAGCTCAGCCGGTAGAGCAGAGGCCTGAAAAGCCTTGTGTCCCCAGTTCGATTCTGGGTCTCGCCACCATCAAACAAAGGACATCTCAATGGGGTGTCCTTTTTTGTATGCTCGGAGATTTTAGTCCACAATTATGATTTAAAAGCCTCAGTCTTTGCTAAAATCCTCTTTACAAAGCCGCCTTTTCAGATACTTTGTCACTCATAAGAGAAGAACAAATGTATCTTCAGTGCAGATAATAGATAAGTAATAAAGGATATAATGATGGCTAAGATATTAGTGATAGAAGATGATGCCAGTTTCCGCAGCGTTCTGGTGCAGATGTTAACTCGTGCCGGCTATGAAGTTCGACAGGCAGGCGATGGCAATCAGGCTGTGGAAGTATGCTCAGACTTTAATCCCGACTTAGTGCTTACTGATATCATTATGCCCGATAAAGGNNCCGTTAGCTCAAAAGCTTGGTGCTAAGGCGTCACTGCAAAAGCCATTTATGCGAGAGGAATTGATATCAACTATTGAGAGTGTATTAAACTCGTAGGCTTAGCTATTATTATCTCAGGACAGACTGATAGCACTTTAGAATCTCTGCGCATACTACCTTATGGCTGTATTTAGATATGCACTCAGACCTTATGGTGTCGGCATGAAAGTTATGTAGTATGTCCTTCATGCATGCCATAGCCTTATACAATGCCATCGGACTATTTGGCTGAACCAGCAATCCGTTGGTCGCATTAACTATATCACCAGGGCCACCACAATCGGTAGCAACTACAGGTTTTCCACAAGCCATAGCTTCTATTATTACTATGCTAAAACTCTCGATACGGCTGGGCATAACCAGGCAATCGCATTTTTGATAATGCAATAAAGCTTGCCGTCTGCTAAGCTGTCCCGTAAAGCTAATGCTATCAGTAAGGTTGTAATCACTTAGCTTGCTTTGCAAAGCAGGTTTTAGTTTACCATCCCCAGCCCAAACAAGATGAAAGCTATGCCCTTTATGTTTAAGCTGTTTCAAAGCTTCAAATAAATCCCAGGCACCTTTGGCTTCAGTTATTTGAGACATACAAAACAGCTGTAGTTCCTTACTATTGAACGTCTCCGTACCTGGAACAAAGAAACTGGTATCTACCATATTCGGTATTAACTTTGCCTGCACTGAAGTGTGCTTAGCAATTGAGGAGGCAAGACTGCGGCTAACGGCAATAACACTGGCGGCATTGGTTAATGGCTC
>DIMZ01000207.1:12738-18528 GCA_002425825.1 Cloacimonetes bacterium UBA5553
ATTATTGATGATATCTTTCCGTGCTTTAGGAACTCAGGGAAGGGAAAGGGGCCGCTATGCTCGGTAATAATGTAGGGAATGCCGTATCTACGGCTTAGCTGCATGGCAATATAACCGGCAGGAAAGCTTACATGAGCGTGGATAATATCTGGCGGTGTATTGAAGTGAATCTTACTTACTAAAGCATCTATATTACCTTTTGCAATTCTGCTTGTCCAGCTTATATGAGGTACACTTAATTCCTGTAGATTGGGCTCGATAAACGATGACTTCCTTAGTGCCTGAGCATAGCTAAACAGCTTTGTAATACTATGCATGGGTTTACGAACCTGCATTTGAAACTCGTTTTGACCCCAGTTGAGGATGCTAATCTCTAGTCCCTGCTGTTTAGCCAACGCCTTTGCCTGTTCTAGGAAGAAACTACCAGCGTAGGGCATAGCTGCATAAGGATACCAGGAGGGGATGATCAATACTTTCATGCCTAATCCATCATTGCTTTATCTAATACCTCTGCCAGTTTTGCGGTTAGCGCTTTACGTTCAAAAGTGGCAATGTAAGTGTAATCCGGTCGAAGTGTCTGATGGTTGCTCTGCCATGCAGTATATAGATGCAACAAGGCATCTTTAATGGATGAGAGTGACGCAGAATCGGCAAAAACACATGTTCCACATGGTTTAAGGATTTCTGCTCCAATACTATCGGGATTTATAACTGCCAATATAGGGCGATAACTGCGCATGTATTCGAATAACTTGGAGTGGCTATCTGTATCGGAGTGCTTTCCGGAAGGAGAGAAGAGCAGCAGCGCATCCGCAGCGCATATGCGCATTATGCTTTGCCGATGAGTTAGATAGGGGTGAATGTTCACTATTTGGGAGATATGCTCGCAAATTGCGTATTTACCCAGCACAAAGGCAGGATTGTTCTTACCGTAGATATTCACGCTTATTTCTGCACGATTCACTAAGCCTGAATCAATCAGGTTTGATAATGCTTCCCAGACTATGTCTGGTTGAAATCTATCGTACAGGCTTCCTGTGAAAACTACGTTCATCTTTGTTTGGCGTTTATACTGCGGTATATCCACAAAGTCAGCTTCATCATAGCCATTTGTAATGCCTGAAACTTTGCCATTTAGCAGATTAGGATACTTTGCCACAAGCTTGGTAGTCATGAGATTGTTAACACACAGTACTTGCCTGGCACCTGCAATAATCTCGGCTTCCCATCTATATTCCATGGCTTGCACTTTTTTTGAAGGTGGGTTATCGGCTCTGGCCACTCCCAAAACCCATAGATCTCGGTAATCTATGCAATATTCTATGCCGTAATGCTTGTTAATATAAGCTCCCAAAAACAGTGCGGAGTAAGGAGGTGCAGTTATTAGCACAAGGTCAATCTTGTGTGTTTTTAGCAACTTTCTTATTGCCAGTTTGGCAAATGGCAGGAACACAACTTCAGGGTCGGGAAGCACAATGCTGCGGTTAATTATGTTAACAAGTTTGTGTAGCCTTAAGCCCCATAATAGTTTATACAACCACCGAATATCAGGGCTGAAACAGCTATACACCTTGCATGATATGTCACTGGTTAATGAGTAATCCTTTGGCTGTTTCAAGAATCTATGATCCGCACACAAGACAATTGGCTCCCACCCGANNCAGGCAGGTGCCTGGTAAACTTCAAGCTGCGTTGCACTCCCGAACCACCAACGGGTGGAAAGAGATAGGAGATGTATAGCAGCTTTTTCATCGCTTTATTTTTCTTCCAAAGTCTTTTATCATATCAATCACTAATCTATCGTCGTATTTTAAGATTACCCCCAATAGCTTACCTATAATGTAGAAAGCCATACAATAAAGCGTTCCACCGACAATGATGTTGGAAATGTTGTAACTGGTGATGTAGCGCCACGGGTAGCAGAGCCATGCTGCCAGCCCAGCGGTTAATGCTGTAAGTAGCACACTGCGAATGGGGAAGTAGTCCCTTAAGTATATTCCCAGTGTTATTTTCATAGACACCAGATACAAAACTACCGAAATCCAGGTTACCAAAACGGTTGCCCAAGCTGCTCCTGACATACCAAAGGCTTTTATAAAGAAGTAATTAGCTATCACATTTGCCACAAGCATAAATAGCGCATTATACATAATCACTTTAGTTTTGCCGAACGCCTGGAACAAAATACCATAAGTGGCGATGCGCAGAGGCAAGATAAACAAGTATATCTTGAAGTATTCTGCTGCTCCGGCATAAGTAGCTCCATACAAGAACACCATTATCGGCTCGGCAAACAGGTAGAACATCGCTGCCATAGGAAAAACCAACAAGGCGTTCTTTCTTACTGCCGCTTTGTAAAGCTTGCTCATACCAATCCTGTTCTCTGCCTGCATATTGGGCAAAAGAATGGAATTAACCGAATTGGCAAGAATACCGATGAGCGGTAATTCCATAGCCCCAATAGAAAAGATGGCAAATTGCTCCGGGCCAAAAAAGCCGGAGATCATGAATTTATCTATCTGCACACCCATTATGCCAATGATGGATGAAATGCCCAAGGGGATAGAATAGGAAAGCTGTTGCCTGAAACCCTCAAACATATTAGAGCTAATGCTAACTCTAAATCTAAGGAGCTTTATTTGCGCATATAGCCATTGCAAGAAAGCCGAAGCCAAAACTGCCCATACTATCAAACGCAAATCTCTGGTAAAATAAGCCGTTCCCATTATAAGAACAAGGTCGCAAAGCACTGCAAACAAAGTGAACTTAGCTGCCTGTAAGGGACTGCGAAGCCCCAGCATAACGAAGCTGAATAGCTGGGTCACAAAGATGAATATAGGATATAAGGCATATATAACTAGCAAAGAGCTTAGCTCTGGATTATTAAAGCGAAGTGCTATGAAGTCCTTTAGCAGATAGATGCATATCGCGAAGAGCACAGACAGGGATGAAGTAACATTCAACGTGCGGCTAATAAAGCGTTTCTGCTGTTCACCTGTGGCACATTTGGGCAAGAAATAAAGCAAGCTTTGTGGAATTCCAAACAGTAATAGGGTAGAGAAGGTGCTGTATATCAGGAACAACTGACGGTAACTGCCCAGCTCTGCGGGAGTAATAAGCCTAGCCAGAGCAATGCCAATCAAACTCTTTACAAAGAAGCGAAAGAACTCTGTGGCAGATAGCATTCCTGCTTGCTTGGAAAGCTCACTCACGGCGTTAACAGCTCCTCTACTTGCACAAAGAAGGCATAGCTCTCTGCCGCTTCTACCCGGCTTAGTCTCACAGTATATTCTCCCGGGCTGATGTATTTCTTTATAGAGCTATTACCACCAACAATCCCTTCATCCAGCTTGCCATTCCAGAAGTCCCAGTTTTGCCCTTGAAGATAAAACCCCTTTCGGCTATAAACAACCGAATCGGACACCAAATCCCATTTCCAATAGCCATCTTCTGGCACCTTTATGCTAATCAGGTACTCACCAGTAGCCGGCTTAATCATAAACGCGCTGTTAAATGTCGGTGCGCAAATGGGTTCGCTTAGTATCACTGGCTTTAACGGTGGATAACTCATTTGCGTAAGTTGTTCCCAAGCGTTGCCTACTTTTAGCCCTGGATAACTGAATAGTGCATTGCCGCCGAAGCCAAGTAACCTGGTGTGTTCGATTCTCAAGGCTATATCGCTTACATTGTAGCCATTTCTACCACTCACTGCCAGAGACCTGCCATTGGCATCCCATGCGCGTAACCCTGGGATAATGGCATCATCCTTACCTATATGCTTCCATTGCTGTGCTTGCCTTTTGAACACGTTAAAATCGGTATTGTAAGCCATCGTATACACCCTATCCACCAAGCCTGCTTGCAGCCACGAAACCCAGTCTTGAGCATAGGCTACATTGGCATCAGATATTTCAGCAAACACAGCGGCGCTAAGCATTAGATTATCATTAATTTCTCTTAGTCTGCCTCTTAAACGATGCACAAAGCCGGTAACTTGCAGGATGCGCCATTCGTTAAAAGTAATATCATTGCCAGAATTCACATAGTCATTATACCTCGCTACCGATATTGGATGATAACCAAGGCGTTTATCGGGATAACGGATATAGTCCAGATGCAAGCCATCCAAGTCTGGGTAGCCTGCCACGAGGTTGCACATCACATCAAGAAGATAATCTTGCACTTCCGGTATTCCAGGGTCTACAAAATAACCAAACTGGACATCACCGTTTAGAGTGCTGCCGTTAATGTCACAGGTAAGCCAATCACGGTGATTAGTGTACATATAGTTTCTTTGCAGCAGCTTGGCATCAAGGGGAGTGGCATTGAATACTATAACCCAAGCTTGTATCTTAAGACCCGCTGCATGACCTTTTTCTAAAACGTAAGCCAAAGGGTCAAAGCTGCCACTATCTAATACATGGCTACGTGGCTCTGGATTTGGGAACTGGGATGCGCCACGGCTGGTATCGAACAGCGCATCACTCCGATAGCGAACTTCCACCAAAAGCTCATTCTGATTACTGGCAAGAGCTGTGGCTATCACTTCGTCTATCTGGGCGGGGCTTGTGATGTCCCAGGGAAGCACCCACACAGAGCGCACTTCCGCCGATGCTAGCGAGCAAAGGCAAATCATCAGTATTATTATTATGTGTTTCAACTCTTTTCCTTCACTTTAATGATGCTTGCTTCGGCATTGCCATCCGCAAAGCTAAGTTCAATCCTATCGCTGGGTCTAATCTGTTTGGCAGAGCTTATTAGTTTTCCATTCATAAATGCCATAATCCACCCTTTTTGTTGCAAGCTCTGTGGCGAGAGCCTCCACAATAGCTCGCGGGTATGTTCCAGCTTAGTGTTATGCTCATTCAGCTTGTCCATTGTATAGCCATTCAAGTTGCTGTTTAGCCTTGCCAGGTCGCTTTCGGCACGACTGTGCTTAAGCTCTGAAAGTCTATACAAAAGGCTAATGGTTCGCTGAGACATCATAGCAAAATCTTGTCGTTTTTGCTTAACCATGCTCTGAATATTGCTCAAACTCAGGCACGCCATATCAAAGCGTTGCTGATAGCTTTGCCACAGCTTTTCAGGGTGATACTGAGAAACGTTTAATTTCGCTGTAGCAAGCTGTTGACGATACATCCCAAGTTCTTTCTCAGCTGCCAGATTTAGCCTTCTGGCAAGCGATGATATGAGAGCACTCAGTTCTTTCTTATCAGGAACTGCCAGCTCAGCAGCGGCCGAGGGGGTTGGTGCACGTAAATCTGCCAAAAAGTCCGATAAACAAAAGTCTATCTCATGTCCCACAGCGGATATCACAGGCAAGCGCGAAGCGAAGATCTGTCGTACCAAGCCTTCGTCGTTAAAGCAAAACAGGTCTTCCTGTGAGCCACCGCCACGTGTTAGAATAATCAGCTCTACTTCATTCATATCGTTAAAATACTTCAGCCCCGCGATAAGCTGTTTAGGTGCCTCTGTACCCTGAACCAATGCCGGATAAACCTGCACCTCTACGGGGTAACGCCTCATAATAACGTTCTTAATGTCTTGCAAAGCCGCTCCGGTGGCAGAAGTAATGATGCCAATTTTGTCGGGATAACGCGGTAATGCTTGCTTATGTTTGGCATCGAATAGCCCTTCCTGATTCAGTTTGCGTTTTAGCTCTTCCAGCTTCGCCTGCATAGCGCCCAGGCCGGCTTTTGTCATGGACTGCACATTAAGGTTATAGGTTCCGCCCTTCTCAAATACAGTAATCTTGCCATAACATACCACTTGCATACCCTCTTGCGGCTT
>DIMZ01000207.1:18550-18739 GCA_002425825.1 Cloacimonetes bacterium UBA5553
TTAAAATCAAGGCGGTAATTGCTATTCTTAAAGAAAGTACAGCGCAAGGTGGCATTTTCATCTTTCAGATTAAAATACATATGACCAGAACTGTGATGCGTGAAGTTAGACACCTCACCTGCCACGTAGAGCGGCTCAATCGATGTCTCGATTACTTGCCTGATGTGTCTGCTAACCTCGAATACGCTG
>DIMZ01000235.1 GCA_002425825.1 Cloacimonetes bacterium UBA5553
TGGGTGTATTGATCACAAATTCTTTGAAGTATTTGGCATTGGGATAGGTCATGCTAAAGCCGGGAAGCGTGCAAAGCTCGGCTGCGGCATGATGTGCTTTTTGAGCAGATTGGATGGCTACTTCTTTTAGCCCTTCACGACCCATAAGGCTCATATAAACCACGGCTGCCAGGGTGCAGAGGGACTGATTTGAGCAGATGTTTGACGTAGCTTTGTCTCTACGAATGTGCTGCTCACGGGCTTGCAGGGTTAAAGCATAGGCGCGGTTACCGTCTTTATCCAGGGTTCCGCCAACAATGCGTCCCGGCATTTGCCGTGCCATATCAAGCTTAGTGGCAAAAAAGCCAAAGAGCGGGCCGCCCAAATACATGCTATTACCCAAAGCCTGACCCTCGCCTACCACTATGTCGGCATTATATTGGGCAGGAGAATTCAGTACTGCCAGCGAGATGGGATCTACGCAGGCTATGTATAGACACTTGGGCTGACTGTGAATAATGCTGTCCAGGGCTTTCATGTCTTCCAGATTACCGAAGAAATTTGGGTGTTGAACTACTACACTGCCAATGCTTCCGTCCATCATGGCGGTTAATGCCTCCAAATCCAGACTTCCGTCTTTTGCTGGGGCTGTTAAAAGCTCTACGCCAATGCCTTCGGTGTATATCCTTATCACCTTTACGAAGTCCGGGTGCATGGTAGCTGGCAATATGGCTTTAGTAAGGCGGTTTTTACGCACTGCCATCAATATTGCTTCGGCTATGGCGGAAGCTCCGTCATACATGCTGGCATTGGCAATCTCCATGCCGGTAAGCTCGCATATCATGGTCTGAAATTCGTAGATAAACTGCAGGCTTCCCTGGCTAACCTCTGCCTGATATGGGGTGTAGGCAGTAAAGAACTCAGGACGCGACACTATGGTATCTACCGCAGCGGGTATAAAGTGGTCATAAACGCCTGCTCCAAGGAAGGAATTGGCACTTCCGGCGCAGATGTTTTGGCAGGTTTTGCTTTTTATCTTGTTGCTTATTTCCATTTCGGAAAGCGGCTCATCAATGTTCAAGGGCTTGCTCATACGCAAGTTAGACGGAATAGAGGCTATAAGTTCACCGAAATCTTTCGCACCGATTCGGTCAAGGATCTCGCGCCTATCTCTATCTGTGTTAGAAATATAGGGCATCATTACTCCTTTTGTGCAATGCATACAAAGAATAGTTTTTTTCAAGTTTATAAATACCACAGTTTGTGTCAATGGATTTCGCTAAGGATGCAGCAAACCGCCATTTGGTCATTATCTTAGTTGTTCGTGTTACCTCTGCAGGCAGGGGGATAACAACGCTTTCTAAAGCACTTCTAAATATAGCTGTGTAGGCCGCTGAAGCCATTAAAGTCTGCTAGGTGGAACTGCACTATCATTGCAGATTCATTACAGGTTTCATCCGTAATAAATCNNGCAATGATACTGCAATGCATATAGGCACAAATAGGGCATAAATAAACAAGCTCTACCGGTATGGCAGAGCTTGTAGCTATATGTTATAATGAGTTATACCAGATCAATAGCCTTTTTAGGACACTTGGCAACGCATTGTTCGCAGCCTATGCACGCGTCTTTATTAACGGTGTGGAGCTGTTTCAGTTCACCGCTGATAGCCTTGGTTGGGCATATCTTGGCGCAGATGGTGCAGCCAATGCACTTTTCTGCCACAATCTCAGCTTTCTTACGTTTGCCAGCCTTAATGTCGCCAATAGCTTTGGTGGGGCAAGCGGTGGCGCAGAGTCCGCAATCTATACATTTGCTGTAATCTATGCGGGCAAGATTGTTCTCTATAGTTATTGCCTGCACTGGGCATTTACGACCGCAAAGCCCACAGCCAATGCAGGGTTTTTCTGTTCCGCAAAGCTGTTTTGCCAGGGGATTTTTGGCTTTGGAACTGCAGAGGATGTGCACATGTTGATCGTGGGGTATAAGCATTATCAGCTTACGTGGGCAGGCGGTTGCACAAGCACCGCAGGCAGTGCATTTGTCTGGATCGATGTGTCGCATGCCTTGCTCGTCCACTTTTATGGCATCGAATACGCAGGCTTTTTCGCAGTCGTTAAATCCAACGCAGCCCCAGGTACATAGGTTTGGGCCGTCGGCAATGTTCACTGCGGCTTTGCAGCTATCTATGCCCTGATAGGCATATTTCCACTTGGTGTTGTTATGCCCACCGCTACTACAGTGAATAACGGCAATTTTCTTGTCCATGGCACCGGCTTCCTTTCCCATTATTCTGGCAATAATGGCAGCGGCACCGGGCCCCCCGGGAGCACAGGCAAGAATGTCTGCTCCTTCGTGAACAATGGCATCGGCATAACCGGCACAGCCAGCTTTGCCGCAAGCACCACAATTGGCACCGGGAAGAGCGGCAATAATCTGCTCCACGCGCGGATCGAGCTTTACTTCAAATACCTTGGAGGCAATGGCAAGAATAAGGCCAAAGATGAGCCCCAATCCACCAATTATTAGCATTGGAGCACCGATTACAGACATCAGGGAGGCAGAACTTTGTAGTATTACTATCATTTTAACCTCCTTATCCTAAATCTTGAAGCCCATAAAGCCATAAAAAGCCAGAGCCATAATGCCGGCGAGAATTAAGCCGATGGGCATACCGCGCATACTTTTTGGCATATCTACAAATTCCAGTCTTTCGCGGATGCCTGCCATTGCCAACAGCACCAGGGTAAAGCCTACTCCGCTAAAGAAGCCGTTTAACACGGCATCCATGAAGTTATAGGCAGTAATGCCGTCGGTGCGGATGGCTTTGGTATTCAGAATAGCCACACCCAGCACAGCGCAGTTAGTGGTGATAAGCGGTAAATACACACCCAAAGACTTGTATAGAGCAGGTGCATTCTTCTGGATAACCATCTCTACAAATTGAACCAATGCGGCTATGGTAAGGATGAAGGCAATGGTTTGCAGATACATTAGTCCATTGGGAATCAGTAGATATTTATAAATAAGAAATGTGATGGCAGATGCCAGAGTCATTACAAATATCACTGCCATACCCATGCCAAAGGCAGAATCCAGTTTTTTGGACACACCCAGATAAGGGCAAAGCCCCAGGAATCTGGAGAGCACGAAGTTTTGGATGAAGATGGCAGTCATTGCCATCACGAAGAGTTCGCCGATGTATCCCATTATTTCTTCTCCTTCATCATGTTCATTAGTGCCATCAGGAAGCCAAGCGTAATAAATGCACCCGGTGCCAAAATAGCAACCAGCATGGGTTCATAGGTTTTGGGCAATACTGCTATTCCAGCAAAGGTACCCGCACC
>DIMZ01000006.1:0-148 GCA_002425825.1 Cloacimonetes bacterium UBA5553
CTCTACCATTGAGCTACATCGGCAACAAGTTCTGTCAAGCAATTTCACTAGCCTTATTTTGTCAATAACTTTTTTGCGTTCACTCTATATATTTCCGTGATCTCTCACTTGTGATGCTACAAAAATTCCGCCCATGTTTCTGTCAATA
>DIMZ01000006.1:161-4219 GCA_002425825.1 Cloacimonetes bacterium UBA5553
TCCCTTCCCCATTTCTAAGAGCCTAGTTAAATCATACATGATGAAGCATTCAGATTCTATGCTTGTTTCTGTTGATCCTGTCATCACCAAGCCTCAATCAAATGCAAATAATGAACGCTTGGTTATGGTGTGATTGAGTTTTAATAGACGCTCTTAGTTATGAAGAAGCAAGGAATGGCTTTGAAAGAGATGAGTATTTAACTTCGAATGAATTTCCGGATGGATGCTTTCCTTTAGTCAGTTATGGCGTGAATATTATTGCTCGTAGCATCTGAATGCTACGTTACGGAAGATGTTGCCTGCGGCAAGAGTCGTAGCATCAGATAATGCGTTCTAGATGTCAACGCCCACGCATCCTAGTACCATCTATTTGCCATGGTAAACATCACAGAAGCCCTGCAAACATTTTCAAGCTGCAAATTATGCTTGACGGAATATTCCCCGCTGCTTATGTGAACCCAATATAGTGTACGCGCGTAGCGTGTACGCTATATAATTTTACGAACAAGCTGGATAATAAGATAGTTATGAAACTNNACTAACCAAGGTGATGCTTATTTGACTTAGTGGACTAGCACGCCTGAATAAGCTGCATAACTGATTAAGCTACCAGCTTGGCGGTTGGATGAACGCCTAAATTTGGAACATATAAACTAAAGAAGGAGATCCTGATGAAACCAAAACTCACACTGATCCTGTTTCTGGCCTTAGTGCTGGGAATGTTCAGCAATGTGTGGGCAGATGTAACCATAGGTAGTGGGACTGCCACCACCGGCAATATTCCCATCAACACCAATTATGGATTCAGCTACTCACAGCAGATTTACACTCAAGCTCAAATCGGTTCCGCTGGCACTATTCAAAGAATAGCGTTTCGCAAACTAACCGGAACCATTACCAACAGTGACTCATGGACTGTTTACATGGGACACACTACCAAAACAAGCTTTACCAGCACAACCGATTGGGTACCTTTAGCATCTTTAACTCAGGTATTTAGCGGAACTGTAGTATTCCCTACAGGCGACGCATGGTACGAAATTGTGTTAACCACACCGTTTGCCTACAACAACACCGACAACCTTATTGTTGCAGTGGATGAAAACACAGCAAGCTATGGCTCATCTATAGGCCATTATGTATTCACAGGTGCCACGAACTCAGTTATTTACTATCGCGCTGATGGCACAAATCCCAATCCAGCCTCTCCTCCCACGGCATCAGGTCGATTAGCTACACCGAATCAAATAAAGCTAATCTTCCCCGCCACAACCCCACCCAATGCAGTAACAACCCCCAATCCTGCCAATAACGCAGAAGATGTGTTAGCCACACCTACTCTTTCTTGGGTAGATGGTGGTGGCGGAGCAACCGGTTACAAGGTTTTCTTTGGAACCACCCTGCCCGAAACCCCCAATGCTTCTGTTGTGACTCCTAATTGGTCGCCGGGAACCTTAGAGTATCGCGAAACTTATCTTTGGAAGGTTGTACCCTTTAACGCTAATGGCGATTGCGAAACCGGAGTTCAGACCTGGTCGTTCACCGTTATGTCCGATCCAACTATAGCAGAATTTCCTTATGTACAAAGCTTCGAAGAAGCAGTTTATCCACCCCTGGGCTGGGCACATACCCTGGTTAGTGGTACCACAGGTATCACAAAAACCACTACAACNNACAACGAGTTACCCTACAGTATCGGCAGCTTCTGACGGTTCTGCATGGCTTTACTATAATTCCTTTAATTTACCCAACGGTTCTAACGCTTGGTTAGCCACTCCTCCCATCGATATGCGTGATACTGACTCAAACTACCGTGTCCGCTTTGCAATGTGGCGTAGCAGCTCAGCCTATCCCAGCAATGCCGATAAAATCGAAGTATATGTTAACACTGCTCAGAATCTTGGTGGAACTCCTGTTCTAATCGGCACAGTGCATCGTTCAAAGAGCTTAGCCCCAGTGGAAACCGGAGCAGATGGCTGGTATGAATATGCCTTTGACATCGGTTTAGGCGATGGCACCCCTAGATATGTTATCTTCAAGGCAGTCTCTGCTTATGGAAATAGCATGAATTTCGATAAAGTAACTCTCTTTACCGAATCTGCCGCCCAGCCCCCAAGTGCCCCAATAAGCCTTAATCCCGCAAACAATGCTACAAATGTTGCCATTAGCACAAACTTCACCTGGACTAATGGCGGTGGCATACCCAACGGTTATTATGTGTTTATGGGAACCGATCCAGAAGCTCTTGATAGAGTAGCCGATGTTAGCACCGACCTGTATGACCCCGAAGAGAACTTACTATTTGGAAAACAATATTATTGGTATGTTCAGGCTTATAACGAAACTGGTAGTTCAGACTCTGCCACCCTTAGTTTCACCACTGCCACAGGTGTCGCCATTACTCCTGTACCCGCAAACTCAGCTACTGCTCAGGATGCTACCAATCGTGTGCTCGATTGGGCAGACGTTGCCGGTGCCTCTGGTTACATAGTGAGCGTTGGAACTACTGCAGGTGCCTCAGACATAGTAGACATGGCTTATGTAAGCACCAGCCAATATACTCACAGTGCAAACTGGCCTTGGAGCACCCAGCTATTCTGGCAAGTTTATACAGTTAATGGCAGCCAGGAAGTTGCAGGAACAGTGTGGAGCTTTACCACAGGAGCAAATCCTACTCTAACCGCTCCAACTACACAAAACTTCAGTACCTTCCCGCCCACCAACTGGACGAGATGGAGTGGTTTGATGGCCGATCCTATTGTGTTAACCACAACCACTATAGGTTGGGTAGCCGATGGCTTTGNNCACCACCGGCGCAGCCAAGCTGAATATCTACGGAACAACTTACAGATATTGGCTTGTTACCCCTCCTATCGATCTTGGAACTGCCAAAGCTGGCTTTAATCTGGAATTTGACCTTGCACTAACTGCCTACAACGGTACGGGTGCAGCCCAAATGACCGGCACAGACGACAAGTTTGCAGTGCTAATCTCCACCGATGGCAGCACCTGGACTACAGCCAATATCCTAAGACTTTGGGATAATGCAGGTTCAGCTTATGTTTTTAATAACATAGCCACTACCGGCGAAAGAGTATCCATTGATCTCTCTGACTATTCTGGCACAGTAAAAATCGCCTTCTATGGTGAATCTACCGTTTCCAATGCAGATAACGACTTATTCATAGACAATTTTGAAGTCTCCTCTGCCTCAGCTCCTCCTTCAGCTCCTACATCCGCAACCCCTGCTAACAATGCAACCAACATTGCAATAAATACCAATCTGTCATGGAGTGGTCCAGGTGGAGCTCCTACCGGTTACCAGGTATATGTAGGCCCGAATGCAGAAAATCTCGAAAGAGTAGCAGATCAGGCAAGCTCACCATACCTGATTAATGAAAACTGGGCATTTGGCACCCAATACTTCTGGCGTGTGGATGCATACAATGAAAACGGAAGCAGCACCGGCACAGTATGGAACTTTACTACTGCCAATGGTATTGCCATTACCCCAAGCCCTGCAAACAATGCAAGCATTGTCAGTATCCTTTCCAGAAAGCTGGATTGGGCTGATGTAGCTGGCGCAACTGGTTACAAAATTGCCGTGGGAACCACTCCCGGTGGAACCGATGTAGCCAATATGATTAGCTGCGCAGTTAGCGAATGGACAAATCCTGGCAACTGGAACTATTCCACTCAGTATTACTGGACAGTTTATACCATGAATGGTGCTCAACAGGTAACCGGAACCCAGTGGACTTTCACCACTGGAGCCGACCCCACCATCTATGATCTGCCATATTTTGTAACCCTTACCGGTGCCACTACTGGTACTACTCTCCCCAATGGTTGGAGCCAACAATGGTCATCTGCCTACACTGCTGGCTTGTGGACAATTTCTTCCACCAACAGTGCTGGTGGAACCGCACCCGAATTCAGACATGGATTTGGCGCAAATCAGACCACCTCTCAGTGGACAAGATTGATTGCTCCTCCCGTAAGTGTAACAGGTTTATCAAACATCACTACAAAATGGAGACACTCTCTTGACTGGGATG
>DIMZ01000006.1:4249-10383 GCA_002425825.1 Cloacimonetes bacterium UBA5553
GCCCCTTAGCCTTTACTTCCAATACTCACTTAATGGCATGGATTGGAACAACCTCTGGTCACTAAATGCAGAAGTTGATCTCCCTGCCGAAGAAAAGAGCTTCACAGTGGCATTAGATAATGCATCATTTATCAGCTTTGCCTGGTATGTAGTTGGTAACCCCTACGATATGAACAACTGGAATATGGATAATTTCAAGGTGCTTCTCGATAACACCGAAGTTACCCAAACTGCTGCCACAGGCGGTTCTGTTAGTGTTACCCCTCCTGCAGTAACCAACACTGTTACCAACGAACCCATCGCTCCTCAAGTGGTGATTAGTGGCTTGGCAAATAGCACAGCCCTCGTAACTGTTGGCGTTGGCTTTGCCACCGAAAACGTTGCAGGTATCCAGAATGCAGGTCTTAACCTGTTATTAACCGGAACCAGCTTTGCCGGTGCCACTGTAACCATCACCCACAATCTTGGCTTTATTCCGGATTGGGTGAAGTATCAGATTGGCTCTGGTGCTTTAGTAAACGTTCCTGCCAATGATACCTGGACAGACACCACCCTCAATCTTAGCATCGATGCCGGTAAAGGGCCAAACGACCTGAAGATCATCTTCCCGAAAAGCAATGATCAGCCCCTACCCGTTAGCCTTTCCAGCTTCTCTGCCGTTCTTACCGCAGATATGTATGTAAAGATTGCCTGGACTGCTGAAAGTGAAGTAAACCACGCTGGTTACAATGTCCTGCGCGCCTCGGTTAAGAACCTGAACAATGCCATCTATGTAAACTCCGGCTTAATTAGTGATGGCACCACTCTGGGAACACAGGTGAGCTATAACTTCACAGATATCGACACAGAAAGCAACACAGTGTATTATTACTGGTTAGAAAGCGTTAGCTTAGAAGGTGCATCAGAGTTCTTCGGACCTCTGTCCGTTACCGTTGGCGATGGCACAACCGGTCCCACCACTCCCGATATCCCAGTGTTTACCGCACTGTTAAACGCCTATCCCAATCCCTTCAATCCGAATACCAACCTACGTTATTCATTGAAGGAAGCTGGTAGCGTTCGCATGGATATCTATAACGCCAAAGGTCAGCTTGTTCGCAGCATGAATGCCAGCCATGCCACTCCCGGTTATTTCAGTATGACTTGGGATGGCCGCGATGCTTCCGGCAAACAAGTTGGTAGCGGTGTGTATATGTATAGAATGACCAGCGGTCAATATACAGCAGCCAAGAAGATGATTCTTGCCAAATAACTACTAAATAAACAATACATAAAGGGTGCGGATTCATTTCGCACCCTTTTTCTTTGCCTCTGAGAAAGGCTGAAATCCCGCCCGTTCCTTGAAGGCATCACAGTATCATTGCAGGTTCATTGCAGATAAAACCTGTAATGAATCTGCAATGATACTGCAATAGCAGCAGGAATGGTAAGGAATGCCAGTAAGCTTTTTTAGTATCTTGGTAAAAAATTATCCTGTATTACTCGCTGTCGGTGCAGGAATCCTGATAGCATATTACCTGATTCTTGCCCGAGCGTTTGCCTCTGTAAAGTGCAGTATCCGCTTCGGTTATCATCACCGCGCTTTCTGTGTCGCCGTGATGATAGCTTAGTCCAATGGTGGTGCTAACCTTTATCGGCAGCCCATTATACTCCAGAGTCAAAGATTCCACCTTCTTGCGAATACGCTCTATCACTATCATTGCACCCTGGCAGGTGGTTTCAGGAAAGATGAACAGGAATTCCTCTCCACCCCATCTGCCCATGGCATCAGTGCTGCGGATGCCTTTCAGGAATACTTTTGCCAGTTCTTTCAGCACCATGTCACCACAGTCATGCCCATATGTGTCGTTTACATGCTTAAAGTTGTCGATATCGGCAATGGCTATGCCAAAGCCACGCTTTGTTCTTTGAGAACGGTTGCTTTCCTTTTCCAGAATGTCTTCCAACACTCTGCGGTTATACAAGCCGGTTAGTGCATCGTGTCGCGAAAGCTTTTTCAGGTCTTCATTCGCTAGATTAAGCTTCCGATTCACTTCTTCCATGTTGTTCATCAGCTCTTTCTGAACCTGTTCGGCATGCAATTGTTTGTCGATGTTCACAAATACTCCCAACAATCCAATAACGTTGTCGTCTTTGTCGTACAGGGGCGAGGCATGCAGGTCTGCCCAAAAAATGCTGCCATCCTTTCTTTGGTAGCGTCTTTGCTTGCGGATGGAATTGCCTTTTTTCGAGGTTAAGTATTCGAAGCTGGTAATACTGTTACTTCTGTCTTCTTCAGGAGTTACATCATTTATATTTAGCTTAATCGCTTCTTCGGCAGAATAGCCCAAAAGCTCGCACCAGGTTGGGTTTACGGTAATGTATGTCCCTTGGGGGTCTGTAACCCCGATTGCCACTACGGCATTATGAAAAATCTGAGAATACAAGCTATCGATGTTAATTGGTATCATACATACCTCTCTTTTAAGCTATGGGCGTTTTAATGCAGATATAAAAGAAGAGGGGCAGTATATAGAAAACTACCCCTCAGCTTTGCTAAGTTTATTCTGTGGTTGTAGGGGGTGTGAAAACCCTTTGTCCCAGTTCGCTATCAATCATGAATAGCGCATGGGCGTTGTCTCCAATCATCTTTAAGCGGCTAACAATCTTGTCTGCAGTAGCTTCTTCTTCTACTTGCTCATCCACAAACCACTGCAACAAGCCTCTGCTGGCATGGTCTTTTTCCTTTATGGCAATGTCCATAAGGTCGTTTATGTTCTTGGTGATAAACTGCTCGTGCTCCAAAGCCATTGTGAAGGCTTTTAGTGGTGACTTAAAATCTACCACGGGCTTGTCTATTGCCTTTAATTCTACTTTACCACCGCGTTCGATAAGGAAGTTGAAGAACTTCATGGCGTGAAAGCGTTCTTCCTTGCCCTGAGCATCCATCCAGTTGGCAAATCCGTCGAGGTTATTGTTGGCAAACCAGGCTTGCATGCTTATGTATAGGTATTCGGAGTATAGTTCGCGGTTGATTTGAGCATTTATGGCGTCTTGTAGTTTCTTGCTGATCATTGGTCCTCCAGCTTTTCTTTTATTTGTTGTTCAAGTTTTGTTTTCAGTGCTGCCAAGTCTTCTGCACTGGGAATGTATTGCAGCTTAAGCGGTTCCATCATGTTAAATCCACATTCTTTAGGGTCTCCAAGCAGCTGATGTAAAATGGGTATGCTCTGTCCTCCCCAGCCGTAGCTACCAAAAGCAAGGCCAATTCTATCCTTTGGAGATAAGCCCTTCAGGTAATAAATAAACGCGGCTACGGTAGGCAATATGGAGCTATTAAGTGTGGGCGAGCCAACTGCAATGAACTTAGCAGTAATGATGTCGGTCATTATGTCGGAAATATGGTTGTGTTGCAAGTTTAAAAGTTTGGAGCGTATTCCAAGCTTCTCGAAGGTTTCATGAATGGCATATGCCATCATCTGGGTGGACTTCCACATCGTGTCGTAAATCACCAATGCACTGTGCTGATCGGACACGCTGTATGCCCAGTTCTTGTATTCAGCAAGAATGAAGGGAATATTGTCTTCTGTCCAAATAACCCCGTGACTGGGGCAAATCATGCTTATGGCAAGCGGAGCGGCAGCTTCCAGCACCTTTTGAACTTGCTTGGAATATGGCAGCACGATATTTGCATAATACTTCTTGGCTTCTTCTAACACAATACCAATGGGCAGTTCGTTTGCCAGGCGTTCGGAAGAGGCAATGTGCTGACCAAAAGCATCGTTGGAAAATAGTATCTGCTCTTCAGGGCAATATGTGAACTGATTATCCGGCCAATGCACCATGGGCGTGGTTAAGAAACTTAGGTTGCGTTTACCAATGTTTATGCTATCTCCGCTTTTTATTTCTGCAAAGTTCCAGTCTTCCTTGTAGTGCAGTTTAAGGCCTTTTATGCCGGTTGCATTGGTGTAAAGTGTGGTGTTTGGCAATAGCTTCATCAGTTGCGGTAAACCGCCTGAGTGATCCATCTCCACGTGATTCTGAATCAATATGTCTATCTTTGATGGATCTATTACATCGCTAATGCGGGCAATCATCTCATCGTAAAGATAGCTTTTAACGTTGTCTATCAGGGTTATCTTTTCGTCTATGATCAAATAGGCATTGTAGGTGCTGCCTCTTTGAGTTAGNNCACCAACCCAATATATGCCTTCACGCAGCTTAATTGCTTTCATTCTTACTCATCTCCATATATCTGTATTTACTATAAAGGAACATCATACCATCCTATGATAAATAATACAGCAATTTACCTGCCAGGTCAAGCTAATTTATAGGGTTTATCACTTAACTTTGTTTATTCTGACATACAGGGCAATAGAAACTACCCCTGCCCGCCATTTTAACCCGCATTACTTCATGCCCCTTGGGACATCTTTCTTTCTGGTAAACTGCCAGGAAATTCTGAAACTCACCGCTCTTATCATCTATCCTGCGAAAGTCAGAAACGCTTGTTCCGCCCATCATGATTGCCTGATTTAGTACGCTGATGGTGTGCTTCACTATCAGCTTTATCCCGGGTAACAGCAGCTTTCCGGCTGGCACATCCGGCATGATGCCTGCATGATACAAGATTTCGCACACATAGATGTTTCCCAGTCCGGCTATTACTCTCTGGTCTAAAAGCACAGTCTTGATAGGAGCTTTCTTGTTTGCCAATGCCGCCTGCAAGCTTTTGGCATTGAATTCCTTTTCCAGCGGCTCGAGACCCAGCCTGGGCATATACTTATCCAGGTTGTCTGTTCGGCACAGCACAATCTTGCCAAAGGTGCGGGGATCTATGAAGTGCACCACCTCGTTCCCTGCCAGATAAAAGCGAGCGCGCTCGTGTAACAATGCTTCATCCGAACTTGCTGCAAAAACCAGCTTGCCAGTCATCCGCAAATGTATTATCAGGCTGTGCCCACCACTCAGGTGCACCAGCATATACTTGCCTCTGCGCTGATAACCGATCATTTGTGCCGGCCATACATCAGCCCCAATCTGTGGATCAAGCACCACGGTTCCGGGATAATAGCACTCCAAAGCATTGATGCTTTTACCCTGTATCGCCTCGGCAAATCCGTTTAGCACAGTCTGTACTTCAGGTAGCTCCGGCATATTTATCTCCTATGCATCAGATAGCTATGAATGGCATGTGCAGCATTGGCACCATCACCAACGGCTGTGGCAACCTGACGCAACACCTTTTCCTGAACGTCACCCGCCGCCCAAACTCCTTCCACCGAGGTTGCATGCTCCCTGTCGCTAACTATGTAGCCTCCAGCCAGTTCAAGCTGTCCCTCAAACAGCCCAGTATTGGGTATTGCACCAATAAAGATGAACATCCCGTCCACTTCCAGGGCAGAAGTCTCACCGCTTACAGTGCTTTTAAGCATTATCTTTCTGGGACTTTCTGCAAAAGCGAGGGACTCCACCACATTATGGGGCATCAGCTCAATCTTTGGTTCTGCCTTCACCCTGTCTTGCAGTATGGGATCGGCACTATAGTTCCCGGAGCGGTGGATTAGATAAAGCTTTCGTGCATACTTTGCAAGGAACAAGGACTCCTCAAAGGCAGAATTGCCTCCACCCACTACTGCCACCACCTTATCGGGATAAAAGGGGCCATCGCAGGTAGCACAATAAGACACGCCATTGCCCGCATACTCAGCTTCGCCGGGCAGTCCCAGCTTCCGCGGTGATGAGCCTGTGGCTATAAGGACAGTTTTAGCCTTCCAGGTGTTATAGATAGTACTAATCTCCTTTATCTCACCCTTTAGCTTAACAGATGTAACGTCCTCTTGCACAATCTCCAAGCCAAAAAGCTTCGCCTGAGTTTCCATGTCTTTGGCCAGCTTCTGACCCAATACAGGCTCAGGGAAGCCAGGATAATTCTCCACCCATTGAGTGGAAATTANNCTCCAGGCACCACGGCTTTCTCTATCATCAGGGTCTTAAGCTTGTATCTGGCAGCATACAAACCGGCACTTAGCCCCGCAGGCCCTCCACCGATGATGATGAGGTCATACAAAGCCCCTGCGTCGGCACTTGAGCCAAGGTTTAGCTTAAAATCCAGCATCTTACAGGCTTTCCTTTATCTTGGCAATAAGCAT
>DIMZ01000005.1 GCA_002425825.1 Cloacimonetes bacterium UBA5553
CGCTACCGATAATCCCTTAATCTTTGCCGATGAGCAGAAGGTGATATCCGGTGGCAACTTTCATGGTGAGCCATTGGCTATAGCATTAGATACCCTTGCAATAGCTATTAGTGAGCTTGCTTCCATATCGGAACGTAGGGTTGAACAAATGCTGAATCCTGCATTATCTCGCGGTTTATCACCATTTCTTGCCAAGCGTCCCGGGATAGATTCCGGTTTCATGATTGCCCAGCTAACCTCAGCAGCATTGGTATCGGAGAATAAGGTATTGGCGCATCCTGCTTCAGTGGATTCTATACCTACCTCTGCAAATCAGGAAGATCACGTATCCATGGGCTCGGTATCGGCAATTAAGCTGCTGCAAGTAATGGATAACGTTGCCTCGGTATTGGGGATTGAACTGCTTATTGCCTGTGCCGCATTAGATGAGCGAAAGCTAAAAAGCTCTGCTGTTCTGGAAAACGTGAAGGCATGCTTGCGCGAAACCGTTGCTCCGATGCAGGAAGATAGAATCATGTATCCGGATGTGAACAATGCCATCGCAATAGTAAAGTCAGACCGCATAGACCAGTTAGTCGGAAAAATGAATTGACAGAATAAGGGTTTAACCCGGTGTTAGACTTATGAAGTACATACGCCTTATCATCATTCTGATTGTGTCGTTAAGCGTTGTTGCCTGCAACGTTAACACGATGTACAATGCGCGCAATTACTACAAGTCTGCCCAGAACAGGCCATTGAACAGCAACGGTAAACCCAGTGTGCAGGCAGTAGATGATTACACCAAAGCTATCAAGAAATGCGGAATCATTATATCTGAGCGTAAGAAAGGCTCGCAGTTGGATGATGCAGTGTTTCTAATGGCAAAAGCGTTGTACTACAAAGGTAACAGTGCTTTTCAGGCAAAAGACCAGTTTAATAATCTTATAAACGGCTTCCCCGATAGTCCATTTGTACCAGAGTCTCACCTCTTTCTTGCCCGCATCATGCGTGAGCTGAATCAGCCCAAGGATGCAGAAAGAAAGCTGGAAGAATTTATCACCAATCCTCGCTTCCGCAAGGATCATCCCAAGGCATTGTTACTAATGACCGATTTTGCCATTCAGGATAAGGACTACATCAAAGCCCAGTATTGGCTGGAGCGCATAATTCGCGACTATTCTAAAACTAAAGCATTCCGTCAGGCTTATTTCCTGTTTGGCAAGAACTATTACGAACAGAAGAACTACAAGGCATCTTTGGAAGCATTTGAAAAAATGGAAGGTAGCCGTGGAATAGATAAGGCGATGAAGCTGGATACACGTTACTACATTGCCCTCAATCAGCTTGAACTGGGAGCTTTGGATAAGGCATGGCGTTCCACATCGTCACTCTTGCGTGCCGAAACCAGACCCGAAAAGCTACCAACCATTAGGCTTCTAAAGGTTAGGATACTATTTGCCAAGGGCGAGACAGCCGATGCGGAAAAAGAGATTCAGGATATTACCAAGCTGTATCCGCGTACCGAAAGTTCGGCTGCTGCATATTATTACCTTGCAGAGCACCAGTATTATACACTTGGCAATCATGCTCTTGCCGCGGGAACATATTCGCGGGTAAGGTCTGAGTTCCCATCCACGCCTTTTGCCACCATTTCCCAGAGCAAAGCTGCGGCAGTGAACAACGTTGCCCCAAGGGCTAATCTGAATAGTGAAACGGGTCTAAAGCAATTCTTGGACTATCATTATCAGGCGGCTGAGAGTTTCCTTAGTCAGCTTTCTCAGCCGGATTCTGCCATTGCGATATATCGAAAGGTTGTTGCTCAGCGAGACACGCTTGATGCTAAACGGCAGATACTACAATCTCAGATAGATGAACGAACTAATGCCATCGATAGCCTTAGAATTGCTATTGTGATGGAACGTAGTAAAAGCATGGCTGATTCAATAATCTATGTAGAGCCAGAGGTATCAGACTCATTATACTACGCACCAGATTCGTTGGATTTATACATCGATGAAGCGGATAGCCTGGAACATAGCAGCGATAACGAATCAGACTCGCTGTCGGTAAGCGGTTTTGAGTATATGCAAACCACCGAGGAAGACCAGGAGCTTCATGCCTGGTTTGAAGATGCCGTTGTTGATATAGATTCTACCAGTATTGCACCTGATTCCATAATGATTGCTACCAGCGAGCAGGAAGAAGACAGCATAGTTGCCGAATTTGAAGACGAAGCAGACACCAAAGATGAACCTATTGACAGCGAAGCTGTAGTAGCCATGCAGCAAGAGATTATCGCTATTGAAAGCCAGATAAGAGACATCAGGAATAAGATAAAAAGCCTGAATGACATCATAATGCAGTTCGATACTGAAATTGTGCCTTTTTGCCTGTTTGCCATCGGCAGTGTGCTAAAGGATAAATACCCCGATAGTCCGGAGAACTCCCATATTATTGTCACCATGCAAACTGATTTCCCGGAAAATAAGTACACCAGGGCATTGCGTGCTTTACAATCAGGGCAACCGGTGCGGATTATTGATCCCCTCGAAGAACGCGAAGAGGCAAGGTTGGACAGTCTATTCGGCATGATAGAAAGCAATCCTGAGCAGGCGGTTTCAGGTTTGGAAGAAATGAGAAGCTCGGGCTATTCTCGCTTAAAGCTTGCTGCTACATTCCGCCTGGGATGGTATTACAGCTTTGAAGCTGTGGATACCACCCGTGCCAAGCCATACCTGAAAGAGGTGATGGAAACCAGTGGAGCAGGTGATTATATTACCTTAACCCGCCGATTCTATGATGGTCGCAAGTTCTTGCTTCGTGATATTCCCAAAGCAGATAGTATCTCAGTTACGCCTCTTCCCACGCTTCCCGATTCCCTAATGTCCACACAGGCAAAAAGTGAATCAGATAGTTTGGATACAGAAATAGAACAGCAAGAATCAGAGCCTGATACCGAACCGCTAACCAAGCCCGACAGTCCACCTACAGAGCCAAGCCCAATTATTAAGGATGAGGAAGCTCCGCTTGAATGAAATGGATATCAGAAGCCATCTCAGGGCAAAATCTGTATTTGAAGCTTGCATTGTTTGTTACGGGTATCGGCACCGGTCTTAGCTCATCCATCCGCATTATTGGTGCAAAGATAGCTCTTTTTTTAATCTACCTTATTCTGGAGCCTTCCCTCTACTGTCATTTGTTCAAAGCCATAAAGAAGCTAATTCCCTTTCTGGCTGGTTATTGGCTGTTTTCCACGCTCCTAAACCAAGACTTTCCCAGCTCTGTGCGTTTTACTTTGCAGCTTATCTATTTCCTGCTGTTAATGGTTAGTGTGTTTGGCGGAGTATCTGTAGAACAGGCATTGTCGGACAGCAGCTATATTCGCAAATGGGCTTGGATAAACTCCGGCTTTGTATTTTGTATCGCCACACTTATGTACACCCAAAGCTTCTTTGCGCAATTCGCCAAGCTGCGCGCAAGAAAGGATAAACAGGCGATTATAGAGCAAATAGAAGCCGTGGTTCAAACTGTAAGCGGAGAGACTGAGAGCATAAGAAGCAGGATAGGCAATTTGCTTCAATTCGCTGTTGTTCGCAATAAGCTGTTTTGCCAGGCTAATGTAGTCGGCATCGTGTTTCTTACTCTTTTGGTAATAGTGAACGGGTTGTAAGCATGGCACGCTACTTAATGAAGCTCTGTTACGATGGTACTGGCTATCACGGCTGGCAAAAGCAGCATAATGGCATTAGCATCCAATCTGTATTGGAAGATGCTTTACAACGCTTTGCCCAAACTGATATTCCCATTATTGCAGCAGGCAGAACCGATGCCGGAGTGCATGCTTTAGCCCAGTATGCCCACTTTGATTATTCTGGCAGCATGCAACCCTATCAGATGTTACTGGCTTTTCGGCGTTATCTTCCTACAGACATAAAAGTTCTGGAGATTAGCAAGGTAAGCCCACACTTAAGTGCCCGCTACCAGGCTTATGAACGCAGCTACCGCTATATATTGGCAAAAAAGCGTACACCTTTTAACAGAAATTACTCCGGCTATCTTCCGGCAATAAAGCTGGAGCTTGCCCCCATGCAGGAAGCAGCGAAGCGTTTGCTTGGCTCGCATGATT
>DIMZ01000075.1:0-1630 GCA_002425825.1 Cloacimonetes bacterium UBA5553
AACCATGCCCGTTGCCCATGCTTTGGCTTTAATGGTGGTAGTTGTGGATACAGGAATGGGAGCAGTATAGATAGTTGAGCTTTCTGTCGGCTCGGTTCCATTCACAGTGTACCTGATAGTTGCACCGGGGGTTGTGGTAGCAAGACTAACGTTGACCGGCTGGGTAAAGTATCCGCCAGCGGGATCAAAGGTAGGAGTAGCAACGCCACCCTGAAGAGCACCACTTACGCGAATATTATCAATACGGTTATTACCTACATCAGAAGTGCAACCCGTGAGCACAAAACGTGCGCCGAAGTTAGCGTTGTTCGCTGTGGCAGGGATAGTGCCAAAGTTCACGTTTACAACCTGATTAGCTGCCCAGGCACTGGTATAGCTGGAGATATCAATGGTCTCTTTAGTTATCCAGTTGCTGCCATCGGTGGTGTATAAAACTTCAATGGTTGTAAAACCAGTTGATGTTTTGCGTGCTGCGAAAGAAATGGATACGTTATCATATCCGGCTGTAGAACCCATAACTGTGAAGTGAGCGCCATTGTTAACTGTTCCAACGCCGCCACGGGGAGCAAAGCTGCCTCCGTTCACTTCGCCATCGGTACCATTAATGTTGGTTCCTGCAAAGGAAAATGCTTCTGTAAATGTATAAGAAATCTGTCCCGAGCCTGTGGTTGCGGCTATTGGTGTTGCCCAGGATTGGTTTTCTGCTGGGACTCCGGTATTGAAGTTCCAGTAGTGTAAAAGGGTTTGACCGAATACAAAGGTCAAAGCCACTAGCATCAGTACGGTTGTTAGTACTTTTTTCATCGTGTTTTCCTCACTTTAGTTAAAATATTAGTGCACAATACAAAAACGAACCTGCAAGCAGGACGCTGTCGGCACGGTCTAGTATCCCACCGTGCCCGGGTATAAAATTCGAACTATCCTTCACTCCACAGAACCTCTTAAGCATCGATTCTGCCAGATCACCAATCTGCCCAAAGACGCCAGCCGCAATCCCTATTAGCAGCAAATGCCCCATAGGCAAAAGATTGAACCTTAATACATACAAAATAACCAATATAACAAAGGGAGCAAGTAAACCAGCGACAAATCCGGCTAAAGATTTGCGGGGGCTAACTGCTGTAATATTACGTTTCTTACCAAAGCACATGCCAAATACATAGGCACTTGTATCCACTATCCAAATCATCAGAATTAAGGCAAGCAAAATTTTCTTGTTTGGGTTATGAAGCTCTATACGAGTAATCATGGCAGGAAAGAATGATGTGTACACTATTCCCAATATGCTTGCCATTACTCGTGGTATGCTTTTACTTTGATTCCACCCAATTAATGCTTCAGCAAATGCTGCAAAAGCAATAGCCCAAAGAAGATGCAGGTCATGTTTGTGGGTGCTGATCAGAACTACATACGATGCAATGCTTATGAATACCCAGTGGTAGGGAATGTAGATCTGTGCATTACGCATCATTTTGATGTATTCGTAAGCACCAAGAAGTGCCACAATACCGAATAGCAGTGATATAAGTATCCCCCCAAAATACAAAGCGTACAAAGCAAATGGGATAAGCACTATAGATACTAAAATTCTGGTTTTTACTTCTGTCACTTCTTCCTGCCTCCAAATCGC
>DIMZ01000075.1:1674-4145 GCA_002425825.1 Cloacimonetes bacterium UBA5553
TGGTAATCCAACAAAGCTTTAATCATTTCTATCTTATCAAAGTCTGGCCATAATACTTCGGTTATGTATAGCTCAGAATATGCAGATTGCCAGATAAGAAAATTGGAAAGCCTCATCTCACCACTTGTGCGGATTATTAAGTCTGGATCGGGTTGATACTTTGTCCACAAATACTTGCTAATATCTTCGGGTGTTAATTCCGCTATCTGCGCCGGACTTAGCTCTTTGGATAAATGTTTAATAGCCTCTACAATCTCCAGTCTGCCACCGTAGTTGAAGGCGATATTCACTATCATGCCGGTATTCTTGTGAGTAATCTCCGCCACCGACCTTACTTCACTCCAATATCCAGGTTCCAATCCTGCATCGGTGCCTATGAATTGAACATATATGTTTTGTTTGTTCAGCTCCGGTATTTCTTTAATAAGGCGTTCTTTAAGCATCTTAAGCAAGCCACTTACTTCTTCTTGGGGTCTGCTCCAGTTCTCTGTGGAAAAGGCATAGAAGGTAAGGTATTTAAGGCTTAACTCAACTCCCAATTCTACTACCTGGCGGATAGACTTAGCACCAGCGCGGTGACCGAATAAATGGGGGCGATTGCGCTTCTTTGCCCAACGTCCGTTACCGTCCATTATTATGCCAATGTGTTGGGGCAGTCTGTCTCTGTTCAACAAAGGTAGCAGGTCTTTGTAAGATTGCTTAGCCATTAATCCTCAATCCGGCAGAATACTTCAACCATGCGTATATAAAGCCGTCTAAGTCTCCATTCATAACCTTGTCCACCTGACCGCTCTCATAGTTGGTGCGGTGGTCTTTAACCATCTGATAGGGCTGGAAAACATAGCTGCGGATTTGATTCCCCCAGCCAATCTCAGTTTTGCTGCTATCTGTTTTCTTCTTTTCGGCATCACGGATTTCTTCATAGTATTGATACAGCCTGCCTTTCAAAATTGCCATGGCCTTTTCTTTATTCTGAATCTGTGAGCGTTCATTCTGGCAGCTTACCACAATGTTGGTAGGCAAGTGTGTAATTCTAACCGCGCTATCGGTGGTATTAACGTGCTGTCCTCCGGCTCCACTGGCACGGTAGGTGTCTATCTTGAGGTCTTTGGCTTCAATTTCTACTTCAATGTCATCGTCAAACTCCGGATATACAAACACCGAAGCAAAAGAGGTCTGGCGTTTTCCTTGCGCATTAAAGGGACTCATACGCACTAATCTATGAATTCCAATCTCGCTCTTCAGCATACCNNTAGTTTCCGCCAATCTCTACGCTAACGCTTTTCAGGCCTGCTTCTTCGCCGGGAAGGGAGTCGATTACTGTGAAGGTATACTTATTATCTTCTGCCCAGTGTAAAAACATCCGCAGTAGCATTTCTGCCCAGTCCTGAGCCGCTGTGCCGCCGGCTCCGGCATGAATGGTTAAGAGCGCGTCGTTATGGTCATATTTCTCATTCAGATAGCATTCTATCTCAGCCTTTTCTATGAATTGCTTGGTCTCGGGCAGGTTCTGTACAGCTTCCTGGAATATGGAATCTTGAAAGTCTTCTTCCAAAAAGCTTATGTAGGTCTCCAGCTCTTCTCGAACTTCATCCAGCTTGGCTATGTGGCTAATCTCTTCGCGTATTTGGCTAAGCTGTTTGCTTATCTTCTTAGCTGTCTGCTGGTCGTTCCAAAAGCCGGGTTCATTCATCTTTTGTTCTAATTCTGTGGCTATAACCTGCTTTGGCTCGGGATCAAAGTAACCTCCGAATCTCGGATATCTGGTCTATTAGTTCGTTAGCTGCTTTTCTGTAATCTGCGTATTCCATTTTGTACCTTCATTTTATACTATAGTTCCTTGTATAATATCTACGCTTTTGTGTCAAGTGCATTTCTTTGCACAGATCCCCTATGTCCAAGCTAAGAGCCCCCAATTTTAAGTATGTGGGGATCATAGCTATTATGAGTTATATCTCTAACAACTCATTTCAGTAATATCAGTCTGTTGGTTATGCCTGTTAATGCATTGTCGATCATGCCATTCAAGCATCATGCATTCGAATTTCTGATGTCAGATCGCTTATTCTTACTTGCTCTTGAGCGTCTATCATATCTCTATCCCCCCTTAGTCAAGCGTTAATAGTAAACGCTTGATTAAGGGGGGATTATCACTTGATAAACAGAGTGGAGCAAGGGAGAAGTAACGTAATATTGTGGTCTTTTATGGGCTAAACATAAGCGAAACAGTGACAAACAGCGACTAACAAGCACTAACAGAGTCTCAGTGTCTCATGTTCTCGGATGAATATTCTCGGATGAATATCGGGGTGATTTCTACTTATATTTATCACTTCACTTGACTTACATAGGCTTGAACGATGAACATCAAACTGATGCGATGCAAACAACCTAAGTAAGATAAACATTTGGCTTTGATAAGCTAATTTGTTCTTGACTCATTAATTGGGTTTGCATAGAATGCTCTTTTA
>DIMZ01000075.1:4190-5557 GCA_002425825.1 Cloacimonetes bacterium UBA5553
CACCATAAGAAAAGGAGCTAATGATATTTAGTTCAAAGGAGAAGAATATGTACAAGGGATTACTGGCACTTGCCATAATATTGTTTCTGTTATTATTGTCATGTGATTCTGTTTCCCCGGAAGACAGAGAGAATTTTGCAATTGAATTCACTCTTAGTAATTCTGAAGGTGTTAGCCTAAGTGGATATAGGGTTAGCATCGTTCAAAAAGATTGGAATAATCATTTACCAGGCGAAACTAAGCATTCCACTACATTCGGGTGTATTGTAAAGGACTCATATCGGGTTCAGATATCCATCACTGATTACTTCCATAACCCCGTAAGGAGCATACACAATGCTACACTTACTCCGGGAGCGCATAGCTTTAGCTGGAACAAGCTTAATGATGATGACGAGCTTGTGCGAGATGGGATATATAGAATTAAAGTAAACTACTACACTCAAGCTGATTCCTTGGCTTTTACCGACTACTGTCTGGCATACTTGCTTAGCGAGTTTAATGCCGATGTATCGCCCTATGTAACAAATGCCTCAGGGAAGTTTGTAAGCAATGATATATTGCCATTCCCGGTATTGTATTGCCGCGAACCGGTTCCTTGCAAAGGCGAACAGGGGGAGTATTATGGAGACATAGACTTTTCCGCTACTTCAGNNTGGAAAGAACGTATTAAACTTGAATTGGGACACACTAACCGGATACGATGAAAACACCGTAAAGCAGACAAAGAAAAGTAATAACCCTTCAAGCCCTAAGCTGACAATCTCAGAGCTTATCAGTTTTTCATGTAACTCAACTGCTGATAATCGCGTTATCATAAGTTGGGCTTTCGCATACCAGGATAGCGTTTTGGGTTTTCGCCTTTATCGTAACGAAACAAACGATATTCCAGGAGCTACTGTGATTTCACCTACAATTCCCCCAGCCCCACAGGGAACTTCAGAGCAGGGGTATGAGTATATTGATAATGAGGTGATGGCAGGAGCAGAATACTACTATTGGCTGGAGGTGATAGGAACAGAAGAATCAAACTTCTATGGGCCAGCTTATATACAAGTTCCAGATAACCCACCATTACCTACAACGAACCGTTTCTTCTCAAACTACCCCAATCCATTTAACTAGGCTTTTACAAAAAAGAAGTGCAGGCATTGTGCCTGCACTTAAGGTATTTGGGTTAGGGTTACTANNTTGATAATGCGTTGGATTGCCTGGCTATTGACTTGTTCTGCCCTTAGGAAGTATATACCATTGGCGCAAGGTCTGCCATTTGCATCTGAACCGTTCCACTGCAGGGTGCTGCCGGGAAGACCAGTAAAGCTGGTGATAAGCTGCCCTTTAAGGTTGTGGATGCTTAGCTTCACCTC
>DIMZ01000113.1:0-229 GCA_002425825.1 Cloacimonetes bacterium UBA5553
TTATGTTATTTTACAAAAATCAGATTGGTATTACTTCCCGCGCATCAGGGCTTCCATGTCTTTCATGCCCTTGGGGGTGCTCATCTTCTTCATCATCTTTTTCATGTCTTCAAATTGGCGGAGTAACTTGTTGATTTCCATAACGGGGCGTCCACAGCCTTTGGATATACGCAAACGCCGGCTGCCATTAATAATCTCCGGTTTCTCGCGTTCTTTATCGGTCATAGAT
>DIMZ01000113.1:252-3424 GCA_002425825.1 Cloacimonetes bacterium UBA5553
CATTGGATTATGGCTTCCACGTGCTTCATGGCATTTTCGTCTATCTTGAGATCGGCAGGAAGCTTGCTGCCCAAGCCGGGTATCATGCGAATTATGGACTCCAGCGAACCCATTTTTTTAATGCTTTGCATCTGTTTCAGGAAGTCATTCAGGGTAAACTGATTCTTCATCATCTTGCGGGCAAGCTTTTCTTCGGCTTCCATATCCATGGCTTCTTCAGCCTTTTCGATAAGGGTTAACACATCTCCCATGCCCAGGATGCGGCTTGCCATACGCTCAGGATAAAACACTTCCAGGTCGCTAATCTTCTCCCCTATACCAACGAAGGCAACAGGGCAATCGGTTACGGCTTTTATCGATAAGGCAGCACCACCGCGGGCATCACCATCGAGCTTGGTGAGAATAACGGCATCAAAGCTTAGCTTTTTATGAAATTCGGCTGCTACGGTTACGGCGTCCTGACCGGTTACAGAATCGGCAACGAACAAAATGTAATCGGGCTTAATGTGCGCTTTCAGCCTTGCTACTTCATCCATCATCATTTCATCGATATGCAGCCTTCCGGCGGTATCGAAGATAAGGAGATTGGTAAATTCTTTCTGCGCGGCTGCCAAAGCCGAGTCGGCTATTTTGATAACGTCTTTGGTATCTTCGCTAACTACCGGAATGTCAATTTGCTTACCCAGAATCCTTAGCTGATCAACGGCTGCAGGACGGTAAACGTCACAGGCTACCATCATCGGCTTAATGCCTTTTTTGCGGTATAGAGCGGCAAGCTTTGCACAGGCAGTGGTTTTCCCCGAACCTTGCAAACCCACCATCATCACTTTGGTAAGCTTGTTGTTATATGCCTTCAGTTCGAAGCCATCGGTGTCCATCAGGCTTATTAACTGATCGTGAACTATCTTTACCACTTGTTGTCCTGGAGTAAGTGACTTCATCACTTCCGCACCCAAAGCACGCTTTTCCACTTCTGCCACAAAGTTCTTTACGATCTTGAAGTTTACATCGGCTTCCAGCAATGCCATGCGGATTTCGCGCATACTGGCTTTTATGTTATCTTCGGTTAGGTAGCCCTTACCTTTCAGGTTGCGAAACACTTTGTCCAAACGATCAGACAGGCTGTTAAACATATTTGTATCCTTGAGTAATATAGTTATTTGGTGATGCTATTTGCTTAGCCTCTTAAGCTCTTTATGGCTTCAGTATAACTGGTAGAGGAGAATATGTAGGATGCCGAAACTAGCATGTCTGCTCCGGCTTTACGAAGCGAAGAGGCGTTATCTGCAGTAACCCCGCCATCCACTTCGATGCAAAAGCTTAGCTGCCGCTCTGCCCGTATTTTGCTTAATGCTTCAATCTTATCTAAAGCTGATGGGATGAAAGCCTGCGCGGAGTAACCCGGATTAACGCTCATCACCAGAACGTAGTCCAGCTCAGGAAGTATGGCACTGAGCGATGAAAGTGGTGTGGCAGGATTAAGAGCAATGCCAGCTTTTATGCCATGCTGCTTTATGAGGGTTATCAGGCGATGGCAATGATACTCAGTTTCCTGATGAAAGCTTATCCACTGAACGCCCATGTCAATAAGTTGATTTACATGAAAAGCGGGATTGGTAACCATTAAATGAACATCAAGGGGCAGGGAGCTTAGCTTGCGGATAGCTTTAATAAGAGGGAAACCAAAGCTTAGATTGGGCACATAATGCCNNTGTCCAGATGAAGAATGTCGGCACCGGAAGCTTCCAGAGCTGATATTTCTTCGGCTAAACGGCCAAAATCGGATGAAAGTAAGGAAGGGGCTATTTGCGTTTTGTACATTTGCGTTTTGGACTGCTGATCAAGAAAATGATCTCGGCAATCTCCTCCTGAAAGATACTTTTGTATTTGGAGATGATGTCCTGCTTAAGTAGCACCAGTTCTTGCATCCAGGTATTGTTTTGCACCGCGACAAACAGAACGCCATTCTCCAGCTTTATGGGATGTGATCTGCCTGCAAGTAACTCGCCAACCACACGCTTCCAGCTTAGATATATGTGAATAAAACGCTGATACTTATCACCGCCAAGCCTGTAAACAAGGCTATTAGCAAGATGGTTTATGCTATCGAAAGCCATTTGTTAAATTGATATATCCCAGCCTCGGAGCGACATAAATGTCACTCCGAAAGCGGGATTACAATAGGTATAAATGTGAGATTAGTCCTGATAAGTAAGGTAGCTAACACCGTTGTAGGCAAGAATCAGAACTGCCATTGCGACATAATACACCGAGCCTATTCCGGTAGTCGTGCTATCCACACGGCTCATCAGAATGCCGGGTAATGCCGAAGCGATAATGAATAGCACATAGCCAATCGTACGCTTAGACATTTCGTGACCTTTCATACTAATCAGGTAGAAAGCTGCCAGAATCAAAGCTAAAAATAGCAAGGTAACTCCACCCACAATGCCTAATGCGGCAAACACACTAAGCTCCGAAGGCAGGTTTATCACATTGGTGCGAAAAGCTATCAATGTAGGAGTTACTAAGGCAAGTGCCAATAGCACAATACCGACTATCTTGTTGAATAGCTTGGAAGAGCTTTGAACCAGTTCGAAGTGTCTTTGTTTCTTGCGCATCATTACGAACATTATGCCGATTACAGCCATAAAGAACACTGCGTAAGCAATAATCATAATTGGGCGCGAAGTAATCATTCCCATAAGGGAAAGCACCGCTACAAACAGCACTAAACTGGCAATCTGCTTAATCTTGAACAGAGTATCGGACATGGAAACCTCCATGGTTTATTCTTGTTCTTGTTTTATCTCAAAGCTGAGTGTGCAACTTACTTCTTTGTGCAAACGCACAGTTACAGAGGCTTCGCCAAGTTCCTTAAAGTGTTTGTCCATTGCTATGGTGCTCTTGTGGATATTAATCCCAAGTTCCTGCAATCCATGAACTATATCAATCTCTGAAACTGAGCCGAACATGCTGCCGTGCTCATCAACTTTACGAACGAATACCATTCTGGTGGCTGCTATTTTTTCGGCAAGGTTTTTTAGTTCGCCAAGCATTTTTTGTTCGTCTTCGGCAAGCTTGCTTTGAATTTTGCTAAGCTTCTTCATATTATCGGGAGTTGCATATATTGCAAAACCTCTGGGGGTAAGATAGTTTCTGGCAAAGCCGC
>DIMZ01000113.1:3430-5439 GCA_002425825.1 Cloacimonetes bacterium UBA5553
ACGTTTACTACATCGCCTTGATTGCCGACTTTTTCTATGTTTTTCAGCATAATAACTTTCATGCCGTGATTCCTCCAGGAATTTCTTTTCTTTTGTTTAGCCACATATCTGCAAAGCCAATTAAGACCAGCAATACGTTGGCATAGATTATGATTATGAACATAAAGATGCCCAGTACTATGCGATTGGCAAAAACCAAGCTTAGCTTTTGCCACACATTTGCCATTCCGTGTAAAAACGGAATAACGCACATGGCGAGTAGTGCATTAGCGAATAGCATCTTTGTAGCTTCAAACAAGTATAATGGGATAATGGCAATAATCATCAGATTGTATATAGGAGGGAAACTGAAGTTTTGCAGGATGGGCTTTATTCCCAACAGCTTTTGAAGTAGTATGAATCCAAGCGTTAATGATAAGCCCTGGGTTATAATCCATACANNATCAGTTTCCACATGGGTAATGCATCTGTGAACATGGCATTATCTAACATGGTTGGTAGCTGCTCCCTGATAAGTTCAAGTCCCCTTTCTAGTTCTTGAAGCTGAAAAGCTCCAAACATCTTAAACCGCAACAAGCCATAGCCAAGTAATACCAAAAATGATACTAAAAAGCCATCGTTCAGCTTGCCGCTTCGTTTAACAATGTCAAGAAATATCAGGGAAACAGCACCAACGCCAATAATGGCATCCATTGCCATTAGCTGCGTGCCGGTGCTGGCATCAAGAGCAATTAGCGCAATAGGAACCGGGAAGAACATAAACAAAGCCCTGATGGGATTTGACAGGCAATACCCGATGGTTTTGGCGCAATAGCCCATTAGCAACACCAATCCCAGAAAGGGATTCATGAGTGCCAGGATGCTTATTATCAGGGGATAAAGTAACATACTACTCTATAACGTAGGCAATAAGAGCCATCTGTCTGGCGCGCTTGATTTCTGCTGTAAGCTTGCGTTGATGCTTGGCACAGGTACCGGTTAATCTGGCAGCTTCAATCTTGCCGACATCAGAGGTGTATTGGCGCATAATGTCCAGGTTCTTATAATCTATCTGAATCTCTTTGTTTGCGCAGAACTTGCAATATTTCTTGCGAGTGAATTTCTTTTTTCTATCGGTCATGTTCATCTTTCTTTACTCCTTAAAATGGAACATCGTCACTTGTGGCATTGTGAGGTGCAGATTCTTCGGGGGGAAGCGGAACGTTTTGGTCGGCATCGTAGCCAGCATTATCACGGGGCTTCCACTCGAGTACATGCAGCATTTCTACTACAACCTCGGTACTCTTTCTATTCACGTTGTTTTGATCTGTCCAGTTGCGGGTATCAATGCGACCCTCAACAATAATGGCACTACCTTTGTGGGTTTGATTGGCAATCAATTCTGCCCATTTGCTCCAGGCAACACAGTCTATCCAACTGGTGCTGGTTTGCCATTGATCGGACTCATCCTTGTACCCGCGGTCGTTGGCAAGAGTGAAACGCACTACGGGAGTACCCTTGGGAGTGTATTTCAGCTCGATATCATTTGCAATTCTACCGCTGGCGATAAACTTGTTGATACGGGGAAGTTTGAGATCGGCCATCTCTCCTCCTATTCGCCACGAGCAACAAACATGTGACGCAAGATGTTTTCGTTAATGTTGTACAGCCTCTTCAGAGCTTTAACAGCCTGGCTGTCCAGCTTGAAATAGTTTACGTAATAGTACGCTTCCTGCACTTTGTTAATGGGGTAGGCAAGCATTCTTTTTCCCCATGAATCNNCGTTTTGATTACTTCACCGCCGTTTTCAACAATCTGAGCCATAAGGCCGTCATTTAGACTGTTGGCTTCATCGGCATTGAGACGTGGTGACAAAATCACCATCAGTTCATAATCCTTTGTCATTATTTTCCTCCTTTGGACTAATGATTCCGGTGCTCTTTGCCCCGGAATAGGATTTCTTCCATTTGCTATATTCATTCAACACTTGGTTGAAGTCATATTTTATGTATGTGTCTAAAAATCTGCAC
>DIMZ01000113.1:5468-6104 GCA_002425825.1 Cloacimonetes bacterium UBA5553
TTACCGGAGTAAGCAGTTCCATTTCAGAATCAGTGATCTCACTAAGCACAAAATCAGATACTTGCCCAGTTATGTTTCGGCCGATCCCAATGCGTATTCTTTTCAGTTCTGAAGGTGGAGTAACCAAAAACAGGGACTTCATCCCATTATGGCCACCATCTCCTCCCCCATTGCGGATACGCAATTGAGCGGGTTCAAGCTCCAAATCATCGTGAATCACCAATATGTCTGATATCTTCCAGCGTGATAGAGCTTCTTTAAGCGCATCACCTGAGCAGTTCATATAGGTATTCGGCTTAATCAGAACTGCTTCCCGAAGCTTAATGCTGTCGAAAAGCCGTTCGTGCGCAAAGCTTTTACCATGCTTCTGCGCCCATAAATCCAGGCACATAAAGCCAATGTTATGCCGCGTATTCTTGTATTCCGCGGTTGGGTTCCCAAGCCCAATAATGAGCTTCATTACAGCACTTAAACTGAGGCTGTAGGTGCTTCTTCAGCAGGGGCTGCGGACTTTTTAGCATGCACCACCGCAAGCGTTACATCGGCATGATCTTTATATTGCCAATCGCCTGTAGGGAGATTGCTAATATGTACAGAATCGCCAACTTTGAGGTTGCTGATGTCAATGCTGATTTC
>DIMZ01000113.1:6125-10992 GCA_002425825.1 Cloacimonetes bacterium UBA5553
ACTTCGGGTATGCGGTTTGCTTTGCAAGTTATTTTTATAGTACGCATTTGAATATCCATCATTCCGCCTTCTTTCAGGCCGATGGCTTCACCCAGGAAGTTAATGGGAACATCGATTTCGACTACCGAATCGGCGTCCACAGTCAAAAAATCAATGTGCAACACATTGCGAACTACGGGATGCACTTGCTTTTCTTTCAATATGGTGTGATACTTATTGCCTGCCACTTCGATTTCCCAAAAGCAAACTTCAGAGTAGCTCTTCTTCAGCATCTGAGTGAATTCTGCCTTTGGCACGCTAATGGAAAGGCTATCCATCTTATTACCATATATTACGGCGGGAATCATACCACTGGCTCTCAGATTTGTCATATCTGACTTTTTGGCGGTATGTCTTGGTTCTGCATTAAGAGAANNCTTCCTCCATCTCTTTATACTATCTAAACAATATGCTTATTGACTCTTCTATATGTATCTTTTTAATCGCTATTGCCAGCATCTCCGCGATGGAAAGCTGCACAATTTTGGAGCTTGCCTTCTTTTCTTCAGAAAGCTCAATGGTATTGGTTATAAACAGCTTCTCAATTGGCGAAGCTTCAAGATTCTGCACAGCATTGCTGCTTAGGACGCCATGGGTACATGCAGCAAATACTCGCTTAACGCCCTGGGCCTGCAATGCAACAGCAACCTTTATCAGGCTTCCACCTGTGTCTATTATGTCGTCGAACAAAATTGCTGTCTTGCCTGCCACATCACCAATTATATTAAGCAACTCGCTCTTGTCGTCATTGCCGCTTCTGCGCTTATCGCCAATTGCCAGCGAACAATTCAGGCGCTTTGCCAATGCTCTGGCTCTATTTGCTCCACCCGAGTCGGGAGACACTACAACAATGTCTTCCATCTGCATAATACTCTTGAAGTATCTTGCAAAGCTCGGTATAGCAAACAGGTGATCTACAGGTATATTAAAAAAGCCCTGAATCTGCTCTGCATGAAGATCCACAGTAATAACTCTGTCGGCTCCCGCTACGGTTATCAAATCTGCCACCAGCTTTGCCGTAATAGGCACTCGAGGCTGATCTTTCTTGTCCGATCTTGCATATGCATAATACGGTATTACGCAATTTATGCGCTGCGCAGATGCCCGTTTAAGAGCGTCAATTATTATCAGCAAATCCATAAGGTTGTCATTAACCGGATAGCTGGTAGGCTGAATGATAAACACATCAGCCCCACGTACATTATCGTTAATCTTTACAAAGGATTCATCGTTCGAGAATTTGAACAGATCAATATCACCGAGAGGAATTCCGGCATGACGGGCAACTTCCTCTGCTAAGGGACGATTGGCATTACCTGTTAATAACTTAAGCTTCGAAAACACTTATCTTTCTCTCTTATATTCCTTTGTTCATATCCCTTTGGGATATACACTTCATCTATAGCATGCAATATCCACTGCAATAAATAGATACAGCACAACAAGCTTGCAAATATCGGCAAGTCTTACAAGTTTTTTTGAAGGCTGCTTTTTGTCAAAGCATATTTATTGCAAAACTTAGACTTACCCCCACTGCTGCCTTCTTTTCATAAATGCTAGATTATGAACCCCAACCTAGTGCTTTCCTGCTTCTTCCTTGCTGATATCCCCTGTCGAATACAGGATAGCAGCAAGGAAGGAACACGGAAGCTCTTGTAAGGCATTCTAAAACAAAGGAGTTGGGATAACAATCATTCACGAGCTAATCCGATCTGAATCAGTATGTGCAATGTGATTGCTTAAATGATGGTGTTTGTGGGTTGGGTTATATATGCTTAGCTAATTGTCTTAGATATGATGGTTATCATTCCAAGATCATCAAAATGGGCTTTACAGTCCTTTAACTTGGCTTCACTATCAAATATGCCAAAGCAAGTAGATCCGCTCCCGCTCATCATAGCCACTTCAGTACCGAAAGAACTTATGTCAGTAAGCAATTTATCTATTATTGGATATGCTTTTCTAATACCAGGCTCAAGCCTATTAAAGCAACTGCTCTTTAACTTAGCAGGATCAAAGCTCATAATATCATAATCCAAAGAGCCTATCAGTTTGTAGGCTGTAGAGCTGGCTATTGGAATATTGGGGTTTATTAGAAGTATCTTTGGAATGTCAATAAAGGGTAGTGGGCTAATCTGCTCACCGCGGTTCTCACCAAGGGCACAGCCGCCTTGAAGAAAGAAATTGATGTCACTGCCAAATTCAGCCGCTATGGAATGCATTTCAGGATTTGATAGCCCAAGCTGCCACAATTGATTCAGTGTTGTTATACAGGTTGCTGCATTGCTGCTACCTCCCCCTAAACCTGCAGCTATGGGGATGCGTTTGTCTAAATAGATAGTAATACCTTCGGAAACATGGTATCTATCTTTTAGGTACCTGGCAATCTTGCATATGAGGTTATCCGGTGTTGCCAGTTCTTTTACGTTGCAGCTAAAGCTGATATCGCCCCTGGGACAAAGATCATAGCTGATATAATCACATAGGTCAATACTGCATAGCACAGTATTGACCTTGTGATACCCGTTGGGTAACTTACCCGTTACCTCAAGAAAGAGATTTATTTTTGCGTAAGAAGCGATTAACATTCTTCTTCTGCTTTTTGGGAACCTCGTCACCGTAATAGTAGTAGTAATAGTAGTAGTAATAATAGTAGTTTTGCTTACTGTAGTACTTCTGTACGTAAATGCTGTTTACTATGATACCGTCTATGTTACCGTCGATGTTTTCCATAAGCTCTTTGGTGCGCTTTATTATGCCCTTTTCGGTGAAACCGCAACGCACAACTATGAAGGTCATGTCAACTTTCTTTGTTAAAATAAGTGCGTCGGTAACAGCTATGATAGGAGGGGTATCGAATAGAATATAGTCATAATTTCTCTTTAGCTCTTCGATAAGAACATCTGTTCTGGGTGAAGCAATCAACTCAGAAGGATTAGGCGGGACAAATCCGCTGGTTATAATATCCAGATTCATTATCCCCGAAGGCTTCACGACTTGAGTTAATGAAACGTCCGGATCTATAAGATAGTCGCTAACACCGTTTTCTTTTTCCAGCCCAAACTTAGAATGGATGGTTGGTCTTCTCATATCCATATCTATCAAAACAACCTTGCTATTCATTTGAGCAAGGGTAATAGAAAGATTGGAGATGGTAGTAGATTTACCTTCTTTAGGCCCTGATGATGTAACTAACAGGGTGGTGCTGCCCTCAGCCTTTCTTGCCAATATATTTGTTCTTAGGGTACGATAGGCTTCAGCAATGGGAGACTTGGGTGCATAGTGAGAAACAAGCTGCATCAATACATAGTGCATTGAGCGAGTTAACTGCTCTCTGTTTTCGCCCTCAGCAGCTTCAATCATGTAATTGAATTCCTGAAGCTTGGATTCTGATTCGCGAATAAGTGGAATTGTACCAACTATTGGTAAGCGAACATATGTTTCCATATCTTCTAATGTGCGCAGTTTGGTGTCAAGAGAATGAACCACGAAGGCTGCACCGATACCCAAACCTATACCCAAAATTATACCAACCAAGATGTTCATGGATACACGGGGCTTAATCGGTATAGTTGGTCTGTCTGCATAATCAATAATCCTTATATTACCAACTTTTGCCTGCTCTGCTATCTTGGCATCCTCATATTTCTCCATCATTATGCCGTGAATCTTTTCGTCCAGCATCATGTTTCGGGTTAGACGTGCTAGCTCAAGCTCTGTATTAGGTATCGCTATTATGCGTTGATCATACATTTCTTTAGTCTGTTCCAGTCCGTCAACCCTCGCTCTTGAAATCTCTAAATCCAGATTTGCCTGTACAATTCTGCCCAGCAGCTCACTTCTAGTAGTAAGTGGGTCATTGTCGACAGATATGGCAACTAACTTGCGAACTTCTAAATCAAGTGTGGACTTTGCGTTTTCGAGTTCGCGGTTGAGTAGCAAAATTTGGGGGTGGTCTAGTGGGTATTCATTTTTAGTAACAAGCTTGGTAATTAAGGACTGAGTATCCACAATCTGCTTTCTTAATTCGTTTATGTATGGAGCTTTTAGTATGTTTCCAATATCTACGAGGAGTGAGTCTTGTTCGCGTAACTGACGATTAAGCATGTCTAGTGATTTGGCACTAACAGCTTGCTCTGTTAATGATGATTCATACAAAGCTTCAAGATCGGAGGCTTTAGTAATCAACTCGGTTGTTTCAGTGGATAACTGAGTGAGTTTATTCATGTTTTTGAACTCACGTAAGTCATTCTCAGAGCTTTGGAGTCGGCGAGATATGGCATCCAACTGGGTTTCTAAAAACTCGCGAATGGTAGTAAATTCAAGTCTGGCATACTGAGTATTTTGCTGTTGAATAGCTTCTGAAATGGAGTTTACTGCTGCCATTGCTTCTATGGGATTGGTAGATTCGAAACTGATGTTAAGAATATCAGTTTCACGTTTTGATTCAACTTTAATATTTCTCAGGCTAGCTAGTGGATTTCCAGAGAGATTTACTGGGAATGTGTCCCAATCTGGATACTTCTTCATAATATCCCATGCCAAACTCAAAATGGGTTTGCTACGGATCATTTCGATCTGGTTNNNCTATTCCCGGGGTTGCTAAGAAGAGCAAATCGGCATTCCCCTTTTGATCTTGAAGCAGAACACGAGCTGAAGCTGCGTATATCTTAGGCTGTCTTGCGGTATAAAAAACTGTGGTAACCACAACAAGCGAGAACACCAGAACTATCAGGTATCTGAATTGAAGAATAATCCGTAGGTAATCGGATAACTTTATCTCATCTTGAATTGGAGCAGTGTTAGTTTGATTTTCCATATATTTAGA